>NZ_JBVAYZ010000015.1:0-94577 GCF_055412865.1 Pseudarthrobacter ribosi
AGGACCTCCGTGTGCAAAGTGTGTGAACTAGACAGCTCCACTTAGCCCGGAGGTCCTCCTCGTTTTCAAGCCCTACGTGTCAACAACGTCCCGGCACAGTACATCTAGGGCGGTCGGCTGATCCGCGTCAAGGATCGGGAGTGGCCGGAAAGTGATGCTTGACACGTCCTGCCGATGACCATACTGTGATGCCAAGTCGTTTTGGCAAAACGATTCTTCACTTTGATCCTTCTCGCCATTCCGTTCGAGAGAAAGTGAGTCGACAGCGATGTCCACTCGAAACAGATTCTTTAGTTTTGCCGCCTTGGGCGGCCTATGCACCACGGTGGCGCTCGTGGCGACCGGGTGCGGTGCCGGCGCCGCGCCGGCAGCCTCCGGTGGTGCCGGCAGCGCGGTCACAGTCCTCGTCGAGGCGGGCGGCAAAGCGGAACTCACCAAGGTCGCCGAGACCTGCAAGACCGAGACCGGCGTCGACGCCACCTTTGTTGAGCTCCCCTACGAAGGGCTTTTCAACCGGCTCTCGAGCGAGTTCTCCTCGGGCAGCGTGTCCTTCGATGTGGCCGCCCTGGACTCGGTCTGGCTGCCGAACTTCAAAGACGCTGTCCAGCCGATCGATGAACTCTTCACCGACGAGGCCAAGAAGGACATCTTCCCCGCCCTGGTGAAGGAAGCTCAGGTGGACGGCCACTTCATCGGCATGCCGGCGTGGACCAACGCGGAAATCATCCTCTTCCGTAAGGACTTGTTCGAGGACGCCAAAAACAAGGCTGACTTCGAGGCGAAGTACGGCTACGCGCTGGCCGCACCCACAACCTGGAAGCAGTACCAGGAAGTCTCCGAGTTCTTCACGAAGGACGGCATGTTCGGCACCGACGTCAAGGGCGCGGTGGAGACCGAGTGGATGGCGCACGTCCTCCAGGCAGGATCTCCCATGGTCCTTGACGCCAACAACAACGTCATCATCGACAACGCAGCGCACAAGGAAGCCCTCGACTTTTACGTCAGCCTGGTCAACTCGGCTCCGACCGGCGCAGCGCAAGTGGACTGGGCTGCCGCGCAGAACCTGTTCAATCAGGGCAAGACGGCCATGACCCGGTTCTGGGCCCATGCCTACCGCCAGATCCCCAAGGACTCCCCGGTCTTCGGCAAGGTCGGAACCGCCCCCATGATCGGCGGATCCGCCGGAGTCGCCGGTGTCCCCGGCCCCTGGTACCTCTCGGTTCCCAAGGCCAGCAAGAACGCTGAGAACGCCAAGAAATTCATCAAGTGCGCCTACGATCACAACGACCTCGGCCTGGAATCCTCACTGGGCCTGGCCGCGCGGATCTCCGCATTCGAGAAGTACCAGGACAAGCCCGGCTACGAAAGCTTCGAGCCGCTAATCGCCACCCTCAACGCCGACGCCACCGCCACGCGCCCGTCGACCGAGAAGTGGCAGCAGATTGTCGACACGGTTCTGGTCCCGACGCTTCAGAAGGCAGTGGCCGGCGGAGACACCACCGCCCTGCTCGCCGAAGCCAAGACAAAGGTCCAGGCCCTGATCAAGTAGACCCTTCGCGGCCGGTGCAGCCTGGAGCTGCACCGGCCGCGAATCCACCGAAGAAAGTTCGACCCAACAGAAGGCAACCCCGTGCGTCTCTCCGATCGCCGCTTCGCTCTATACCTGATGACCCCGGCGGCGCTGTTCCTTGCCGTGTTCGTCGCTTACCCGCTTCTCCGGCTTGTCGCCGACAGTTTCTACAAGATTTCCCCCATGGCCGGAGGCTCACGGGAGTTCATCGGATTGGCCAACTATGCCGAGGCCTTCTCGTCCGAGGCGTTCATGGGCGCCGGCTGGCGGACTCTCGCCTACACCCTGATTGTGGTGACACTCGAATTTTCGCTCGGGCTGGGCATGGCCCTGCTCTTCACGGCCCTGGGCAAACGGTCCCAGATCTGGCGCACCGTCTTCCTTTATCCCCTCATGATCGCGCCCATTGTTGCCGGCCTGCTGTGGAAGTTCCTGATGATCGATAACTTCGGCCTTGTCGGGACGCTGCTATACCGGGCGGGTATCGTGGCGGATCCTAATCAGATCGGCTGGCTGTCCGATCCGTCCATTGTCCTTTTCTCTGTGGCCATCCCGGACATCTGGCTTACTACATCGTTCATGTGCCTGGTGCTGTTCGCCGGTCTGCAAAACATTCCCGGGGATCTCATCGAGGCCGCCCGCCTCGACGGGGCCAGGGCACCGGCGCTGCTGTTCCGGATCATTCTTCCGCTGCTGCGCCCCGTCATCGCCGTCGCACTCGTCGTCCGCGGGATCGACGCGGCCCGCGCCTTCGACGTCATTCTCATTCAAACCAACGGCGGCCCGGATTCCGCGTCCGAGACCATGAGCCTGCTGATCTACCGGACCATGATCCGATTTGGGGATCCCGGGCTGGCGAGCGCTATGGGCACCATCTATCTGATCGCCATGCTGGCCGTGGCCTTCGTAGCCGTCACCACCATCTGGCGCCCCGGAAAGGACAGCTGATGAGCCCCCTGGAAACCAGCAAGTCAGACCTGAAGCAGCAAACGACCGAGTACCGCCCCGGCCATTCCGGCCCCGTCGCGTCCGCATCCGCTGGGGCGATCACCGGCGAGATTCCCGTCCAACGGCCTCCCCGACGCAAGAGCCGAAACCGGGAAGGACTCGAGGCCGGAAAACGCAGCACCCGGACACTTCTCTGGATCGTCCTTGCCGCAGCCCTGGTGATCTACGGGTTCCCGTTCGTGTATCTGGTCCTGACCTCATTCAAGACCCCGATCGACACGATCGCTGTCCCGCCGACCATCCTGCCCAGGGAATGGACACTGGAGAACTACGCCTCCGCGCTGGGTCGCAGCGGCGTGCTGGCCTCCATGATCAACAGCGTCCAGACAGCCATCGTCAGTACCCTGCTCTCGCTGGTTCTGGCGGTACCGGCGGCCTACGGGATCACGCGTTACAAGACACCGAGCGGACAGGTCTTCATCATGGCGGCCCTGGTCACCCGCATGGTCCCTCCGGTTGCCATCGGGATCCCGCTGGCGTCCATGATGTCCTCCGTCGGCCTGGCCGACACCCCCATCGCCCTGGCCATCGCGCACACCACCATCTCGCTGCCGCTCTCCATCTGGTTGATGGCCAGCTTCTTCGAAGCCGTCCCCCGCGATCTGGAGGAAGCGGCCACCGTCGACGGGTGCAGCCGGCTCGGAGCACTCTGGCGGGTGGTTATCCCCGTGGTCTCCGGAGGCATCGCAGTCACGGCGATCTTCGCGTTCCTCGCCTCCTGGAACGAGTTCCTCTTCGCCCTCCTGATGACAGCAGTCCGCTCGCAGACCACGCCCGTGGTTATCGCCAACTTCCAGACCCAGTTCGGCCTGGACTGGGGATCCATGACCGCTCTGGCGGCCGTGTTCTCGATCCCGGTCATTCTTCTCACCCTCCTCTTGCAGCGCCACATCGTCGCAGGCATGACGCTCGGCGCCGTCAAGGGCTAGACCACCAACAACGAAACGAACAACAACCCGGACGGGAATCGAAAGGTACGCAAGAGAACATGGAATTTTGGCAGCCAAATAGCCTGCTCAACGGCTTGGCACAAGGGCAACGACT
This sequence comes from Pseudarthrobacter ribosi, assembly GCF_055412865.1. Classification (NCBI taxonomy): domain Bacteria; kingdom Bacillati; phylum Actinomycetota; class Actinomycetes; order Micrococcales; family Micrococcaceae; genus Pseudarthrobacter; species Pseudarthrobacter ribosi. Next base: position 3,623 of record NZ_JBVAYZ010000015.1, read on the forward strand.
ATTCCTCGGTAGCCTACTGGTAGCAGACCGGCAAGAACGCGCAGTGAACCCGGGCCCTCAAGAGCATCACCAACCATAAGGACGTGGGAGACAGATGAGCAACAGGAACATCGGTATCAAGGACGTGGCCGTCGCCGCCGGCGTCTCCGTGACAACTGTCTCGCACGTCCTCAATGAGGTTTCCTACGCCCGAATCAGCCCCGAGACCAGGGACAAGGTCAGGACCATTGCGGAGCAACTAGGCTATGGCCCCAACCGCCTTGCCCAGGCTCTGCGCACCCAGAGGACCGGCATGCTGGGTCTGGTCAGTGAGGATATCGCCACCACGCCCCACGCCGGCCGGATCATCCTCGGCGCTGAGGAGGCCGCCAAGGCCCGAGGGTACAACCTCATGATCATCAACACCTCCGGCTCAGCCAGCCTCGAATCCCGGCAGGCCGACGTCGAGGCCCTCCTGGAACGACGGGTGGACGGAATCCTCTACGCGACCATGTACCACCGCAACGTTGAGCTGCCGGCCAACCTCGGCAGCGTGCCCTCCGTCCTGGTCGACTCGGTGGCCGCCGGCGGAAACATCACAGCCGTGATCCCGGACGAAGAAGGTGGTGCACGCGCCGCCGTGGGCGCGCTCCTCGAAGCGGGCCACACCCGGGTGGGCTTCCTCAACAACACCGATGATGTCCCCGCAACCCGTCAGCGGCTCCAGGCCTTCCGGGCCACGCTGACTGAAGCAGGGCTCGACGGCGACGCGGCACTTGTCGAGTCCGAGGTCTCCGAGGTGCAAGGCGGCTATGAAGCGGCCCGGCGGATCCTGGCGCGCGAGCACCCGCCCACCGGCTTGTTCTGCTACAACGACCGGATGGCGATGGGAGCCTACCGCGCCGCTGCGGAGTTGGGACTCACCATCCCCGCTGACCTTTCAGTCGTCGGCTTCGATGACCAGGAACTGATCGCCGCCAACCTTCACCCGGGCCTCACCACCGTGGCCCTGCCGCACTACGAGATGGGTGCTTGGGCCACCGAGCACCTGATTGACGCCGTCGAGGGGAAGACCGACCTTACCCTCATGGCACTTCACCCGACCATTCTGAGCTGCCCCCTCGTGCGCCGCGATTCCATCACGGCTCCCCGGCAATAGGCAGCCAGCCCCTTCCACTTCCCAAGAGGAACGCCAGACATGTCCAGTTGCCTTGATGCCGCACGACCGAAAACAGCCCCGGCCGGAACCTCCAGGTTCCGGCCGGCCATCCACTTCACGGCAAGGGATACCTGGCTGAACGATCCAAATGGCCTGGTTTTCTACGACGGCTTGTACCACCTCTTCTTCCAGAACAACCCGTACGGCAACGTCTGGGGCAACATGTCCTGGGGCCACGCCACCTCCCGTGATTTGCTGCACTGGACGGAACACGCTCTTGCCATTGCCGGCGACGAGACGGAGGACATCTTCTCGGGGAGTGTCGTAGTCGACCACGGCAACACGTCCGGTTTCGGCACGGCGGACGCACCTGCCCTCGTAGCCATTTACACCAGCGCCTACAAAGCCGCGTCCGAACACAGCGGCACGCAGGCCCAGTCTCTGGCCTACAGCACAGACGCGGGAATGACGTGGCAAAAATACGAAGGAAACCCTGTCCTCGCCAGAAACTCCGCGAACTTCCGCGATCCCAAAGTCTTCCGCCATCAAGGGGACCAAGGCGCCTGCTGGGTCATGGTCGCCGTCGAAGCGCAGCACCAAAAGGCGGTCTTTTATCGTTCGGAAGACCTCAAATCCTGGGACTTTCTGAGCGACTTCGGCCCGGCCAACGCCGACGCCGGCGAATGGGAGTGCCCCGATCTCTTTCCGCTGGCGGTGGACGGGGACCCGGACAACATCAAATGGGTACTGATCGTAAACGTTAACCCCGGCGCAGTGGCAGGAGGTTCCGGGGGCCAGTACTTCATCGGGCACTTCGACGGCGCCCGGTTCCTCCCGGACGCCGGTTCACTCGCGGCGCCAGCAGGCCTGGCCTCCCTTCCCGACCCCAATGTGCGCTCTGCAGCCTTGCAGCAATGCCTGTGGCTGGACTGGGGACGCGACTGCTACGCCTCCGTATCCTTTAGCAACGCCCCGGATGACCGGCGCATCATCATCGGCTGGATGAACAACTGGGACTACGCCAACGAGCTGCCCACCGCCCCCTGGCGGTCCTCGATGACCCTCGCCCGCGAAGTGCGCCTCACAGCAGTCAACGGCTCCGCCCGTCTGATCCAGCAACCGGTCCTGACCGACCTCTGCGCAGGAGAAAAGCTGCCTACTGCCAAGGACCAAATGAACACAGACACCTTTGAACTGCGAAATTCAGCCCTCCGATTGCCGGATACGGTACCCGGCAGCGCCCAAATCATCGAGGCGGAGATACTGCCGGGAAGCGCCGAACGATTTGATTTCCGACTCTTCGGAAGCAGTGACGGGAGCAAGGGCACCATTCTTAGCTACAACACATCCAGCGCCCAACTCACCCTTGACCGCAGACAATCAGGAAACACCGGCTTCCACGGGAAATTCGCCTCGGTCGAGTCAGCACCCGTTGACCTTGAAAACGGTGTGCTCAAATTACTCATCGTCGTGGACCACTGCTCGGTCGAAGTATTCGCCCAGGGCGGCAAAGTCGTCCTGACAGATCTCATCTTCCCCGAAATCGAAAACCCGGCGAACTGGCTATCGGCTGAGGGAGGCTCAGCCACAATATTGAAGCTCGCGGTCTCAACACTCACTTAACCGCAGGTTGGAGGTAACGGCGGAAGGATGAGCAGCGCCACATCGTGGCTGGCCTGACTCTCGGCGCCGTCAAGGGCTGAGAAACCACAACACAAAAGGGAAGATCCTATGTCAAGCAACAACAACTACGACGTGACTACGTGGCCCGTCGGCAATCCGTTCGAGGACGTCGGTGAAGTAATCAACAGCATCATCGCTGACATCAAGGACCGGCAGACCGTCAGCGATGCGAACAATGGAGGAAAGCCAGGCGCGGTGATCTACATTCCGCCCGGGGACTACCACCTTCGTACGCAGGTGGTGATCGACGTCAGCTTCCTCAGGATCCATGGCTCGGGACACGGCTTTACGTCGTCGAGCATCCGGTTCAACGTTCCCGAAGACGAATGGCCCGACTTGCATGAGCTGTGGCCCGGAGGGAGTCGCATTCTCGTCGACATTCCCCTCGAAGACGGGGAGGAATCCAAGGGAGCCGCCTTCTACGTTGAGCGGAGCGGGAGCCCGCGGATCAGCTCGGTCGAGTTCTCCAACTTCTGCATCGACGGGTTGCACTTCACCTCGGATGGCTCGGGGATGCATCCGGAGAACACCTACGTCAATGGCAAGACCGGTATCTATGTCGCGAACGCCAACGACTCATTCCGCGTAACCGGCATGGGGTTCGTCTACCTTGAGAACGCTCTCACTATCTACAACGCGGACGCGCTTTCCGTGCACGACAACTTCATCGCTGAATGCGGAAGCTGCATCGAGCTGCGCGGGTGGGGGCAGGCATCAAAGATCACTGACAACTTGGTCGGAGCAGGATTCAAGGGTCACTCGATTTACGCCGAGAATCATGGCGGGCTCTTGATAACGGCGAACAACGTCTTCCCCCGTGGTGCGAGCAGCGTCTATCTCAACGGCGTCACGCGTTCAAGCGTCACCAACAACCGTTTGCATTCGTTCTACCCCGGGATGCTGATTCTCGCAGCGAATAGTTCGGAAAACCTCGTGGCCACGAATCACTTCTTGCGTGACCATGAGCCCTGGACGCCCTTCCTGGGAGTCGACAACGGCCTGAACGACCTGAACGGGCTTCTCTGTGTCAGCGGCAGCAACAACTCTGTCGTCGGCAACCACTTCTCCCAGATCATCGACTCACAGAGCATCCGGCCGACAGGTGCGACGCCCGTCATCATCCGGCTGATGGCGGGGGTTGGCAACTTCGTCTCCACCAACCACGTGGTGGCGATGGACGTTCACTCCAAGTCGAGTGACTCCTGCTTCTCGGCTCAGGTCGACGCTCTGTTGACCACCGAGGCGTCGGACAACCTCGCCGTTACGGCTGTCATGGTCGATTCCGAATCAGCTCGGAATACGATCCTTGATTCCGGAAGTGACGCCGAAGTTATCGCAGATAGGACTGTTAACGCCTTTAGGGCCACACCCACGGTCGGTTTCTAGGCGGCACATGCACTTACCTGACGCCGAGCGGACCGGTGCTACTTGACCTCGTCGGTGCCCTGCGCGTCGCCGCTGCCGCGGGGGTCTCCGGACTCGGAGTCGTGGGTGCCAGGGGTGCCCTCGTCCTCGGCGGCCTTTCGCTCCTTGGCGTCCAGCTCTTCCTTGAGCTTCTTGAGCCGGTCGGCTTCGGCCTGCTTGCGGCGGCGGAGTTCCAGGTTGCGCAGGAAGTCCGGGTCGTCGTCGGGTGCGATGGGGTGGCTGTAATTGGTGCGCGCCGGGCTGGTCCCGCGCGGCCGGCCAATCAGGAACCACAGGATGGCGCCGATCACCGGAAGGACGATCTGCACCACAATCCAGGCCGGCTTCGAGATGCCTTTGGTCTGGCGAGGATCAGTGCGGATCACGTCGACGAGTCCGTAGACAAACACGACGAGAACGGCGACAACTACCACTACACGGAGCATGTAATCAGTCTAGCCTCCGGGGGAGTGTCCGGCTTCTACTGATCGCTGGTCCGGGCGGGAACTCTGACGCAGCCCCGACGCGCCGCCGGACGCCCGCCGAACCCGCCGGTGGCTCGGCGGAGGGGCCGGAGAAGGCCCCCGGTGGGCCGGGCTGCCGCCGGCGGCTAAACTTGGAGAGTGGCTTTCCTGAAATACTCCCTGATCCGGCTGGCGCTCTTCGTGCCGTTATTCGCACTGTTCGTTTACCTCGAGCTCGGATGGCTGCTTGCCGTCCTTTGCGCGGGGATGATGGCCTTCGCGATCAGCTTCCTGTTCTTCCAGAAGCAGCGCAACGCCGCCGCCGCCTCGCTCCACCAGCGGTTCTCCGGCAAGGCCAAGCCGCTGCGCAGCGCCGGGGAAGTGGACGACGCCGACGCCGAGGACCGCCTGGTCGACGCGCACCCCGACATCACCGTCAACAAGGACAACCGTCCGAAGGACGCTTAGCCCCCCTGTTCGGCGGCCGACATGTCGCCGACGCCCGGTGTGCCCTCGGCGAGCGCGTAGCGCTGCAGCACCGCACCCTTCGGTGAGGCGACGACCGGCTCGATGAGCCTGAGGTTCGTCGGGACCACCCCGTCGGCGAACACCTTCTTTCCACCGCCGAGGAGGATCGGATACACCCAGAGCGTGAGCCGATCGAAGAGCCGCTCGGCAAACAGGGTCTGCACGAAGTCGAGACTGCCGATGACGTGGATGTTCGCGTGCCGGTCGCGCAGGTCCCGCACGGCGGCCACGACATCAGGGCCGAGCAGGGTGGAGTTGGCCCACTCGAGGTCCAGCGTCCGGCGCGAGGCCACGTACTTAGGGAGCCGGTTGAACAGCCGCGCGATGTCCCCGTGTGCTTGCGGCCAGTACCCTGCGAAGATGTCGTAGGTCCGGCGCCCCAGCAGCAGCGCGTCCATCCCCGACATCCCGGAGTCGATTTGCTCGCCCACGATCTCGTCCAGGAGAGGCGCCTGCCAGCCGCCAAACGCGAAACCGCCGTCGACGTCCTCGTTCGGTCCGCCGGGCGCCTGCGCGACGCCGTCGAGCGTGGTGAACAGGTCGATATGGATGAGTCCCATGCCGTGCTCTTTCCTGTGCCGCCCGTCGTCGCCCCGGCGACGGGATCACTTCGAGGCTGTCACACGATCGCCCTGCGGAGCAATGGGTATCGGGCCCCTAGAACCCGTGGCTCAGGACCAGCCCCAGTGAGAACAAAACCGCGTAGCCGAGGTTGATCAGCCCCGTCTGCTTGAGCACCGGAATCAGGCTCTTGCGCCGCCGCCCGGAGATCATCAGCCAGGACGGCATCAGGCTGGCCGGGATCAGCAGCAGCACGATCAGCATCCACGGCCGCGTCGGAGCCAGCACAATCGGCAGCAGGATCGCGACGGCGAGCATCAGCACGTAGCTTTCCCGGGCATGCTTGTCGCCGAGCCGCACGGCCAGCGTCTTCTTCCCGGCCTTCCGGTCGGTGGGGATGTCGCGGACGTTGTTGGCCATGAGCAGCGCGCAGGCGATGAGGCCGGTGCCGATGGCGCCGATGACGGCCGGGAGGCTGATCTGGCCGGCCTGCGTGTAGGTTGTGCCGAGGGTGGCGACCAGGCCGAAGAACACGAAGACGAACAAATCCCCCAGGCCCATGTAGCCGTAGGGGTTCTTCCCGCCCGTGTAGCCCCAGGCCGCGAGGACGCAGCCCAGGCCCACCAGGATCAGCCACCAGGTCTGCGAGAGGATGACCAGTGCCAAGCCGAACACCATTGCCAGCCCGAACGCGGCAAACGCGGCGTACTTGACGTGCTCTGGCTTCGCCGCGCCGGAGCCGACCAGCCGGAGCGGGCCCACCCGGTCCTCGTCGGTCCCGCGGATGCCGTCCGAGTAGTCGTTGGCGTAGTTCACGCCGATCTGCAGCAGCAGGGCCACCAGCGCGGCCAGCACGGCATGGAGCGGCAGGAAGGCGTCCAGCTCATACGCGGCCGCGGTGCCGATCAGGACAGGCGCGATTGCGGCCGGCAGGGTGCGCAGTCGGGCGCCTTGAATCCATTGAGCGGCTGTTGCCACGGTCAGTACCTCGTGTTGGTTTGGCGAAACCGGGAGTGCCCGGACTGTCTATTTTCCCTGATGCAGCTCGGTGAGCCGAACCGTCATCGCCAGGCGGTCCGGTTTCCCGTTCGGCAGCATCAGCAGGTCACCGGCGGCCAGCAGGGTTTTCGGGGCCAGCGTGCCCAGCGCCGGCGCCCAGGCTGCGCCCGCGGTGAAGTCCCGGAGGACTTCCGGGGAGCTGTCGGCCAGCGCCACGTAGGCGGCGAGGGCCTGGCCCCACTCGGCCGACGGGACCCCGGCGACAAAGGCGGCCCGCACGCCGTCGAGCTTCTCCAGTTCCGCCTGCACGTGCGCGGCGGAGACCTTCACGCCGCCGGTGATCACGACGTCGTCGGCCCGGCCCAGCACGGTCAGCTTCCCGGTGGCGTCGATGGAACCGAGGTCGCTGGTGCGGTACCAGCGGACGCCGTCCTCCTCGAAGAAGGCGCCGGCGGTGAGCCCGGGCTCACCGAGGTAGCCGGCGGCCAGGGTGGCCCCGCCGAGCAGGATCCGGCCGTCCCCCTCCACCCGGGCCAGCACGTCCTCGAGCGGGAAGCCGTCGTACACGCAGCCGCCGCAGGTCTCGGCCGAGCCGTAGGTGGTGATCACGCGGGCACCGGCGTCGCGCGCGGCGGCGAGTAGCGCGGGCGAGGCGGGGCCGCCGCCGAGCAGGATGCCGTTGAAGCGCCGCAGCACGGCCAGGGTTTCGGGCGACGGCGCGTCGAGCAGCCGCCGCAGCTGGGTGGGCACCAGCGAGGTGAAGCGGATCTTGTCCGTGAGCTCCAGGGCCGCGGCGGTGAACGCCTCCGGGGTGAAGCCGCCGGAGAGGTCCATGGCCCACGGCCGGGTGCCGGCGAACAGCGAGCGCACCAGGACCTGCACCCCGGCCACATACTGCACCGGCAGCGCGAGCAGCCATTGGCCCTCGCCCTTGAGCGCGAACGCGGTCGCCACCGAGGACGCCGCCAGGGCGTCCACGGTCAGGACCGTCGCCTTGGGCGTGCCGGTGGAGCCGGAGGTCCGCACCACGACGGCGGCGTCCTCGTAGCCCGGCGTTTCCACGGCGCCGACCACAACGTTCCCGTCGGCGCCGGCGGATAGTTCGACGGCGGGACCCTCGCCGTGGAGGGCATCCGCCAGTGCCTTGAGCGCCGGTTCGATGTTCGGGGGCTGGGAAGTCATCGGGCCGCCTTAGAAGTAGTACGGGAAGCTGGACCAGTCCGGATCGCGCTTCTCCAGGAAGGCTTCCTTGCCCTCCACGGCCTCGTCCGTCATGTACGCCAGCCGGGTGGCCTCGCCGGCGAAGACCTGCTGGCCGGCCAGGCCGTCGTCGGCGAGGTTGAAGGCGAATTTGAGCATCCGGAGGGCCTGCGGGGACTGCCGGGCGATGTCGGCGGCGTATTCCAGCGCCACGTCCTCGAGCCGTGCATGGTCCACGGCCTCGTTCACGGCCCCCATCCGGACCATGTCCTCCGCGGAATATTCGCGGGCCAGGAAGAAGATCTCGCGGGCGGACTTCTGGCCGATCTGGCGGGCCAGCAGCGCGGAGCCGTAGCCGGCGTCGAAGCTGCCGACCGTGGCGTCGGTCTGCTTGAACTTGCCGTGCTGGCGGGAGGCGATGGTCAGGTCGGAGACGACGTGCAGGGAGTGCCCGCCGCCGGCGGCCCAGCCGTTCACGACGGCGATGACCACCTTGGGCATGGTGCGCATGAGCCGCTGGACCTCCAGGATGTGGAGCCGGCCGGCGCGGGCGGGGTCGATGGTTTCCTTCGTTTCACCCTCGGCATACCGGTACCCGTCGCGGCCGCGGATCCGCTGGTCCCCGCCGGAGCAGAACGAGTGGCCGCCGTCCTTGGCGGAGGGGCCGTTGCCGGTCAGCAGCACGGTGGCCACGTCCGGGCTCATCCGGGCGTGGTCCATGGCGCGGTACAGCTCGTCCACGGTGCCGGGGCGGAAGGCGTTGCGCACCTCGGGCCGGTTGAAGGCGATGCGGACGGTCGGGAGGTCTTTGACCTCGCTGCCGTCCTCGGAACGCTCCACCTGCCGGTGGTAGGTCATGTCCTGGAAGTCGTCGAAGCCGGACACTGTGCGCCAGCGGGTGGGGTCAAAGACGTCGGACACCTTGGCGGGGATTTCGTTGCTCACAGTCCGAGTCTAGTAATCGCCTCAGCTGATGCAGAACTCGTTGCCTTCCGGGTCCGCCATGGTGTGCCAGGAATGCGGCCCCTGGCTGGCCGTCCAGAGGAACGTGGCGCCGCGGGCTTCGAGGGCGGCGCGCGCCGCGTCCTTGTCCGCGCCGGCCAGGTTGACGTCCCAGTGGATCCGGTTCTTGATGGTCTTTTCCTCCGGGACAATCTGGAAGAGGATGCGGCGGGCGGGCGGTTTCGCGTCGAGTTCCTCGGGCGGGCGGATGGCGGCGCCGGCGCCCCACACGAGCCTGCCGTGGTGCGTGATGGTTTCCGCCTCCGTGGCGAAGCCCTGCGCGATCATGGAGCGGATGAAGGACTCGTCCTGCGGCTCCACGGCCCATTGGAGGGTTTCGGCCCACCAGTCGGCAAGCGCATGTGGGTCCCGGCAGTCGACGGCGATCTGGATGTTCAGTGTCATGGAAAGAAACTACGACGTCGGCGCGGCCGGCGGAAGGTGCCCGCGGAAGTTTCCGCCCGTCCGTTGTGCGTCAGCCCTGCATCTGCTGGAGCTGCTCCATCAGTTCGGGCGGGATGGCGTAGATGAAGATGACCGCCAGCAGGTTTTTGGAGGCGTGGACAAAGTAGGCGAACATAACGTTCCTGCCGGTCCAGACGTAGACGAACACCAGCACGGCGCCCATCGCGAGGTAGGGCATCAGCACCGGCAGGCTCAGGTCCTCCTGGCCCACGATGTGCAGGGCCGCGAACAGCACCACGGACAGGGAGCAGCACAGCCAGATGTTGACCCGCTGGCTGAGTTTGCCGATCAGCAGGTGGCGGAAGATGTACTCCTCCACGAAGGGGCCCACGATCACCAGCAGCGGCACCATCAGCCAGGCGGGGACCTGCTGCATGAGCGCCTGCAGGCCGGCCTGGTTGGCGGAGGTCTGCGGCGGTCCGGTGATGGAGACCAGGATCGCGGTGAGGATCATCATGGCGACGACGGCGAGGGGGACCATCAGCACGGTGAACCAGGGTCTGGTGGCGAGTACCCTGAGGTCCCGGGCGGCGATGCGCCGGACGGCGGCCAGGGCCAGGATGCCGATGACGCCGTAGAACACCAGGTTGACGGTGTAGGACGCCACCGCCGGGTTCGGGGACAGCTCGAGCAGCAGCGGGACCAGCAGTCCGCCGGCCACGGCGAAGAACGCGGCCACCGCCACGTACAGGCCCGCGGTGATGAAATCGAGCCGCGAGAAGCGGTAGAGTTCCGGCCGCGGTGCCGGTGGTATGCGGAGAACTGTGCCCATGTCACCAGCCTAGCGCCGCGGCCGGACGGCCGGGTCCCGTATAATATTCGGTATGCCTAATTATTTGTTTCGGTCCGCCAAAGTTGTCGGCCGAACGCGTCGCCGTCGAACTGCCGGAGCCGCCGTCGCCGCCGTTCTGCTCGCACTGTCCCTGGCCGCCTGCGGGGCTGCCATCCCGGGGCAGGGGCCGGGTTCCGCGGAGGACAAGCCTGTCGTGCTGACCACCTTCACCGTGCTGGCCGACGTCGCGCAGAACGTGGCGGGGGACAAGCTGCAGGTTGAATCCATCACCAAGGCCGGAGCCGAAATCCATGGCTACGAGCCCACGCCCGGGGACATCCGCAAGGCGTCCAAGGCCGACCTGATCCTGGACAACGGCCTGAACCTGGAAGCCTGGTTCGCCCAGTTCGTTGAGGGCCTGGACGTACCGCACGCCGTGGTGAGCGAAGGCGTGGAGGTGCTGTCCATCGGCGAAGACTCCTATCAGGGCAAACCGAACCCGCACGCCTGGATGTCGCCGGTCAACGTCCAGATCTACGTTGACAACATGGTCAAGGCGTTCTCGAAGCTGGATCCGGAGAACGCGGCGGCCTTCGAGGCGAACGGCGCGGCGTACAAGGCAAAACTGCAGTCCGTGCAGGATGAAATGGTCCAGAAGATCGCCGCCGTCCCCGAGGCGCAGCGGGCGCTGGTGACGTGTGAGGGCGCCTTCTCGTACCTGGCGCGCGACGCCGGCCTCCGCGAGGTCTACATCTGGGCCGTCAACGCCGAACAGCAGGCCACCCCGCAGCAGATCACCAACGCCATCGAATTCGTCAAGGCCAACAAAGTCCCGGCCGTCTTCTGCGAGTCCACGGTCTCGGACGCCCCGATGCGCCAGGTGGTGGGGGCAACGGGCTCCACCTTCGGCGGGGTGCTGTACGTGGACTCGCTCTCCGAAGCGGACGGCCCCGTGCCCACGTACCTGGACCTGATCCGGCACGATTCCAAGCTCATCACTGAAGGTCTGACGGGAGCGGCATCATGAGCAATCCGGCCATTCTGGTGGAAAACGTCACCGTCCATTACGGGGAGGTCAAGGCGCTCGATGCCGCCTCGCTCACCGTGGAGGCGGCCCGGATCTGCGGGCTCGTGGGCATGAACGGCTCCGGCAAGTCCACGCTGTTCAAGGCGATCATGGGCATGGTCAAGCCCGACGCCGGCCGCGTCCTGATCAACGGCGAATCACCGGCCAAGGCGCGCAAGAAGGGCGGCATCGGTTACGTCCCGCAGAGCGAGGACGTGGACTGGCAGTTCCCGCTGTCCGTCCGCGACGTCGTGATGATGGGCCGCTACGGGCACCAGGGCTTCACCCGCCGGGCGTCCAGGGCGGACCGCGACGCCGTCGACCTCGCCCTGGACCGCGTGGAACTGTCCGAGTTCGCCAACCGGCAGATCGGCCAGCTCTCCGGCGGCCAGAAGAAGCGCGTCTTCGTGGCCCGCGGAATCGCCCAGGGCGCCACCATGATGCTCCTGGACGAGCCTTTCGCCGGGGTGGACAAGCGCTCCGAGGCCACGATGACGCGGCTGCTGAAGGAACTCGCCGCGGACGGCTGCACTATCCTCGTCTCGACCCATGACCTGCACGGCCTGCCCCAGCTCTGCGACGAGGCGGTGCTCCTGATGCGCAAGGTCCTGATGCACGGCCCGCCCGAGGTGGTGCTGCAGCCGGAGCACCTGGCCATGGCCTTCGGCCTCGACGTCCTCAACCGCGACCTGCCCGGCGGTCCGGACCTTCCCGACCTTCCCGACCTTCCCGACACTGCCGGGCTGCACGACCTTCCGGTGATTCCGGACCCCGGCCTGTCCGCCCCCGGCGTTGCCAACCAGCCGGGAAGGAACTGAGCCATGGATCTCTTCGACCTCCTGCTGGAACCGCTGAGCTATGACTTCATGGTCCGCGCCATCGTCACCACGGCGCTCGCGGCCATTGTCTGCGCGGTGCTGAGCTGCTGGCTGGTGCTGATCGGCTGGTCACTGATGGGCGACGCGGTCTCCCACGCCGTGCTGCCCGGGGTGGTGCTCGCCTACATCGTCGGGGCCCCCTTCGCGCTGGGGGCGCTGGTGTTCGCGCTGATCGCGGTGACCCTGATCGGGGTGGTCCGCAACACCAGCCGGGTGAAGGAGGACGCGGCGATCGGCATCGTGTTCACCTCCCTGTTCGCCCTGGGACTGGTGCTCATCTCCGTCACGCCCAGCCAGACGGACCTCAACCACATCATCTTCGGCAACCTGCTCGGGGTCAGCATCCCGGACCTCATCCAGGTCCTCGTGCTGGGTGTTGTCACCTTCGCCATCCTGGTCCTCAAGCGCCGCGACCTGACGCTCTACGCCTTCGATCCCACGCACGCCCATGCGATCGGGCTGTCCCCGAAGCGCCTCGGGGCCCTGCTGCTGGGCCTGCTGGCGCTGACGTCCGTGGTGGCGCTGCAGACCGTGGGCGTGGTGCTGGTGGTGGCCATGCTCATCATTCCCGGGGCCACGGCCTACCTGCTGACGGACCGGTTCTCCCGCATGCTCGTGATCGCGCCGGTCATTTCCGCGGTGTGCTCCATCGCCGGCATCTACTTCAGCTACTACCTCGACACCGCCTCCGGTGCCATGGTGGTCCTGACGCAGGGGGCCGCGTTCGCCGCCGTCTACCTGTTCAGTCCACGGCAGGGCCTGATCGGCACGCGGCTGGCGATGGCCCGGCGCCGGAAGGCGGCTTCGCTCGCCGCGTTGCCCGCCTGAGGCGCGCCACGGGGGAGCCGGCGGTGTCATACTTGACGACGCAAGCCGCCGCCGGGCCGGCTCGCCACCTACCTGCGAGGACTCCTTGAGCGAACATCTCCGCCTTACGGGCGTATCCCACGGCTACGGGGACCGCCAGCTGTTTGCCGACGTCGAACTGGCCATCACCGCCGGGGAACATGTCGCGATCGTCGGCGAAAACGGCGCGGGCAAATCCACGCTGCTGCGGATCCTGGCCGGGCTCGAGACCCCGGACGAGGGCGCCGCCGTCCGCCGGGGACGCGTTGGCTACCTTGCCCAGACCCTGGGCCTGCCGGACGCGTTCACCGTGAGCAACGCGATCGACGCCGCACTGGGATCCCTCCGCGAACTGGAGGCCGAGCTTGACCGTCTGGAGGACGGGCTCGCCGACGCGGAAGCGGACGAACTGGAGCGCTATGGCAGCCTGCAGACGCAGTATCAGCTCAGGGAAGGCTACGCCGCGGAATCCCGGGTGGAGGCGGCGCTGGACCGGCTGGGTCTGGGCGGGCTGGACCGGATGAGGACACTGGGCTCGCTCTCCGGCGGGGAACAGGAACGCGTGGCACTGGCCTGCGTGATGGCCGATCCCGCGGACATCCTCCTCCTGGACGAACCCACCAACCACCTTGACACCAGCGGGACCGCCTGGCTGGAAGCGCGGCTGGCGGCGCACCGCGGAACCGTGGTGGTGGTCTCCCACGACCGCGTCCTGCTGCGCAAAGTCGCCTCCACCGTGATCGAAGTGGACGCCGAACGCCGGACGGTCAACCGCTACGGCAACGGCTACGAAGGCTACCTGCGGGAGAAGGCCGCCGAACGCCAGCGCTGGGCGCAGCAGTACACCGGGTGGCTGGACGCGATGGCGGCCGAACGGCTCCAGGCGGACACCGTCGCGGGGAAAATGGGCTACGCCCGCCAGCGCGACAACGACAAAATGGGCTTCGACTTCAAGGCCGGCACTTGGCAGAAGGCAGCCTCCAGCAAGGTCCGCAACGCCCAGGAGCGCCTGCGCAGGCTGGAGGAGAACCCCATCGACCGTCCGCCGGTGCCGCTGAAGCTGGCGACGGACCTGCGGGCTGACGTCGCGGCGGGACCGGCCCTGGAAGCCCGGGGAGTGACCGTGCCCGGCCGCCTGGAGCCGACGGACATCAGGGTGGAGGCGGGCCAGAAGATCCTCATCACCGGTCCCAACGGGGCCGGCAAATCCACGCTGCTCTCCGTCCTCGCGGGCACGCTGGAACCGGCGCAGGGCACCGTGGCGAGGCACGGGGAGATCGGCTACCTGCAGCAGGAGCTGGAGCTCCCGCAGCGCCCGGGGCTGCGTCTGCTGCCGGCTTTCGCCGCCGGCCTGGGCGGCAACATCGACGAGCACGCGGAGGCGCTGCTGCGCCTGGGGCTCTTCCGGACCACCGAATTCCACGTCCCGGTGGGAGGCCTGTCCGCAGGGCAACAGCGGCGGCTGGCGCTGGCCCGGCTCCTGCTGGGCGGATACGGAACGATGCTCGTCGATGAACCCACCAACCATTTGGCACCCGTCCTGGTGGAACAGCTGGAATCGGCCCTCTCGGACTTCGCCGGGACGCTGGTCATGGTCAGCCACGACCGCGCGCTGGGGGAATGGTTCGACACGTGCGCCCGTGACAACAACACCGGGAACCGCGCCGGGCGCGGCGCCGCGGCCGGGAACTGGCTCCGCTATGCCATGAGGGACGGTGCCCTGGCCTGACAAGGCCCTGGCCTGACAACGGCCTCTGACGGCGCCACAATTGCCCGCAGCCAAACTGACAACGGCCTAACTGACGGATGCACATGGACCTGCCGGACTGAAATCGAACATCGTTCGGCGTTCCGGCCCAAAATGCACCATAAATTAGCGATAGTACCCGCAGGGTGTATCCCTCGTCACGAATGGGCCGCAACTGCTAGTACGATGGATGAGCCGCGCGAGCTTCGACACTTGTGAGGTTCGGTACATGTCTGGGCCTCCATAAGGGGCTCTGGCCCGAATTTTGTGTACCTGAATCCACGGTCACTTCCCGGCCATACCCCGACCTACAAGGAACAGCTGTGCCATCACCTACGCCCACAGATCTTAAGAGCACCACGGCGCAACCCGCCGTCGTCGACTCGACCCTCAGCGCCGAGGGCTACGCAAAATCCCTGAGCGGCCGCCAGGTCACCATGATCGCAATGGGCGGCGCCATCGGCGTCGGCCTCTTCATGGGTGCCGGCGGGCGCTTGGCCTCCACCGGCCCGGCGCTCATCTTCTCCTACGCCATTGCCGGCGTCATCGCCTACCTGCTGATGCGCGCCCTGGGCGAACTCATCATGTACCGCCAGACCTCCGGCTCCTTCGTCAGCTACGCCGGCGAAATGTTCGGCAAAAAGGGCGCGTATGTGTCCGGCTGGATGTACTTCATCAACTGGGCCATGACCGGCATCGCCGAGCTCATCGCGATCGGGCTGTACTTCCAGTTCTTCTTCCCCAACGTGCCGGTCGAGCTGTCCGCGATCGCGGCGCTGCTGCTGCTTGTGGGCGTGAACCTCCTGAGCGTCAAGGCGTTCGGCGAATTCGAGTTCTGGGCCTCCTGCCTCAAGGTCGGCGCCATCCTCATCTTCCTGGCCGTGGGCACCTTCATGGTGGTCACCAACGCCCAGGTCGGTGACGGCAACGCTTCGGTCAACAACCTCTTCGCCGCCGAAGGGGGCATGTTCCCCAAGGGTGCGCTGGTCATGATCCTGGTCCTGAACGCCGTCATCTTCGCCTACAACGGCATTGAGCTCGTCGGCATCACCGCCGGCGAAATGCAGGACCCGGCCAAGGAAGTACCCAAGGCCATCCGCGCGGTCGTCTTCCGCATCGTCGTGTTCTATGTCGGCTCCGTGACCCTCCTGGCCATGCTGCTGCCTTCGGACCAGTACGTCGCCGGCACCTCCCCGTTCGTGACCGTGTTCGGCCAGATGGGCCTCGGCTGGATGGGCGACGTCATGAACATGATCGTCATCACCGCCGCGCTGTCCTCCTGCAACTCGGGCCTGTACTCGATCGGCCGGGTCTTCCGCACCATGGCCAACAATGGACACGCTCCCGAGTGGCTGACCAGGATGTCCAAGAGCCACGTGCCGTACGCGGCCATCCTGGCCATCGGCGGCGTCTACCTCGTCGGCATCCTGCTCAACATCTGGCTCGGCGGCTCACACGCCTTCGACCTGGCGCTGAACTCCGCGTCGATCGGTGTGATTTTCACCTGGGGCGCCATCTTCGCCAGCCAGATCGCGCTGCGCAAGACCAAGGGCAAGGTCTCAGCCCTGCCCGCACCCGGCGGAATCTGGGCCAGCTGGGCAGGCCTGATCGCCCTGCTGCTCATCACGGTGCTGATCGGCTTCGACACCATGACCAGCAAGACCGGCGAAGTCTTCCACCTCGGCCTCTGGACTCTGGCGACCATCCCGTTCTTCGCGCTCCTGCTGTGGCTCGGCTGGCACAAGGTCAAGAACAACGAACCGAAGAACGCACTCTTCAACTAGCCGCTGCAGGCAACATCTGAAGCGGACGACGACGGCGGGCCTCCAGTGCGGGGGCCCGCCGTTGTTGGCTTCAGGTACGTTCGCGTGCGGGTCCACGGGGCCTTTGCGAACGCGCCGGGTACGAAAGCGCCTCGCAACCGCGTGACGCGAAAGCCGGCACGCATCTGACGCGTATGGCCGCTATTCGGCCTGGTTTAGCGGCCATTCGTGGCGAACGGGTGAGTCCGGCCCGCGGTACTTGGTGGTTAGCGGCCCTTCGTGGCAAATGGGTGGACTTAGGCTTCCCACAGGGCGGTGGTCGCGCCAGCGACGCATCCATCTGACGCGTATGGCCGCTATTCGGCGTGGTTTGGCGGCCATTCGTGGCGAACGGGCGGCCGCGGGCTTCTGCATCAGGCGGCCTCGAATCCCGCTGGCCCCTGCGGCACCAAACGTCCATGGGCACACGAAAACCCCCGGACACGCAAAAGCGGCGGCGGACATCCCCCAAAAGGAATGGCCGCCGCCGCTTTTTGTGCGGACTAATCCTTCTTGAAGGCGTCCTTGGTGTTCTCGCCGACCTTCTTGGCGTCTGCGACGACCTGGTCCTTCTGGCCCTCGGCGCGCAACTGGTCGTTGTTCGTGGCGTTGCCAGTAGCTTCCTTGGCCTTGCCGCCGAGGTGCTCTGCTTCGTTCTGAATCTTGTCTCCGATACCCATGGTGCAAACACCTTTCGTTTCCGGTTGAAATTCAACGTTCAATCACAATAACACAAAGCATGCTTACTAAATCAAGGGGGTTTCAAGTGGGCGTCCCGCGCCGAGAGGGGTGAACTCTGCGCCGGAGCCGGGCTAGGCTCGATGCCATGGACCACACAATCAGCCTGACCCAGCATGTCAACGCCCCGGCGGACAAGGTCTGGGGGGTCATTTCCGACATTCCCGGTTCGGCCGCAACCCTCTCCGGCATCGAATCGATCCAGATGCTCAGTGAGGGCCCCTACGGCGAGGGCACGCGCTGGAAGGAGACCCGCACCATGATGGGCAGGTCGGAGACCGTGGAGATGTGGGTGTCCCAGGCCGATCCGCCCCGGAGCACCACGGTGAAGGCCCTGCAGGGCGGGGCGGACTACACCTCCCGCATGACGCTGGCCGATCGCGACGGCGGCACGGACCTGACCATGACGTTCGGCGCCGAGCTCCAGAATCCCTCCCGGATGCACAAGCTGGCGATGGCTGTCTTCGGAAAATTGGGCATGCGCATCACCCGCAAGGCCCTCGCCAAGGACCTGGCGGAAATCGCGGCGAAGGCCGAGTCGCTCTAGTGGCCCGGAGCACCGCGGCCAAGGCGCCGAAGGTCACCGCGCCGCGGCTCAGCCCGGTCCGGCTGGCGGAGCTTCGGGACGACCCGTCCCCGGATTTCCAGTCCGGGGAGAGGTACGACGGCGTCCGGTACAGCAGGGTCTCCGCCGACGGGCTGGAACTCGCCGGCACCGACTTCGCCGAGTGCGACTTCCAGGGCGTGTCCTTCAACGAGACCCAGCTGCGCGGCGCCACGTTCCGTGACTGCATCCTGGCCGAGGTGTACGCCCCCGTGTTCATGGCCGCCCGGACCACGCTGCGCGACGTCGAAATCGGCAACCCCCGCTGGGGTTCCGCGGAACTCTACGAGAGCGGCTGGCAGTCCGTGCGGATCGACGGCGGGAAGCTGGACTACGTGAACCTCCGCGGCTCCAAGCTCACGGACGTGCAGATCAGCGACTGCATCATCGCCGAACTGGACCTCGGTTCCTGCGCCGCGACCCGGGTGGCGCTGAAGAACTGCACCATCGGCACCCTCGACGTCGCCGGCGCCAGGCTCAAGGACTTTGACATCCGCGGCACCGACATCCGCACCATCAGCGGACTGGAAAGCCTCGCCGGCCTCGTGATCGACGACTACCAGCTCGGCCTGCTCGCCCCGCTCATGGCCAGCCACCTCGGCGTCGTCGTCGCGTAATCCGGCGGGGCTTCGATTGACCCCCTTGCCGCGCCGTGTAATCTTTATAGAACGAACGGTCAGTAAATTGGCGCGCCGGCGGGTCCACCGCGGACGCGACCGCCGGGAGTTCTTTCGATGACAGATTCGATGACAGAGACGTTTATCGCGTGAAGGGTGTACCCATGGCATCAGCAGCAGCAGCAGGACCACAGGCATTTCTCGTAGGCGGTGCCCGCACTGCGGTGGGCCGTTACGGCGGGGCACTCTCCGCGGTCCGCCCCGATGACTTGGCCGCCCTCGTGGTCCGCGAGTCTGTGGCCCGGGCCGGGCTGGACCCCGACAGCATCGATGAGGTCATCCTGGGCAACGCCAACGGCGCGGGCGAGGAAAACCGCAACGTCGCCCGGATGGCCACCATCCTGGCCGGCCTGCCGCTGCACATCTCCGGCATCACCGTGAATCGGCTCTGCGCCTCCGGCCTGAGCGCCATCATCATGGCCAGCCACATGATCAAGTCCGGAGCCGCGGACATCGTGATCGCCGGCGGCGTGGAATCCATGAGCCGCGCCCCCTGGGTCCAGGAGAAGCCCCGGACCGCCTTCGCCAAACCGGGCGAAATCTTCGACACGTCCATCGGCTGGCGCTTCGTGAACCCGTTGTTCCGGAAGGGCGAACTCTCCCGCGGCGGGAAAATGACCTTCTCCATGCCGGAAACGGCCGAGGAAGTCGCCCGCGTGGACGGCATCACCCGCGAGGACGCCGACGCCTTCGCCGTCCGCTCGCACGAACGCTCCCTCGCGGCCATCGCCGCCGGCCGCTTCGCCGACGAGATCGTCCCGGTCACGGTCAAAACCCGCAAGGGCGAAACCGTCGTCGACACCGACGAGGGCCCGCGCGCCGGGACCACCATGGACGTCCTCGCGGCCCTCCGCCCCGTCGTCGCCGGCGGGTCGGTGGTCACGGCCGGCAATTCCTCCACCCTCAACGACGGCGCCTCCGCCATCATCGTCGCCTCCGAAGCCGCGATTGAGCGGCTCGGACTCACCCCGCGCGCCCGGATCATCGACGGCGCCTCGGCCGGCTGCGAACCCGAAATCATGGGCATCGGCCCCGTCCCCGCCACCCAGAAGGTGCTCGCCCGGACCGGCCTCAGCGTCGGCGACCTCGGCGCCGTCGAACTCAACGAGGCCTTCGCCACCCAGTCGCTCGCGACCATGCGGCGGCTCGGCCTGGACCCCGAGATGGTAAACCGCGACGGCGGCGCGATCTCCCTGGGGCACCCGCTGGGGTCGTCCGGCTCCCGGCTCGCGATCACCCTGCTGGGCCGGATGGAGCGCGAGGACGCCCGGATCGGCCTCGCCACCATGTGCATCGGCGTCGGCCAGGGCACCGCGATGCTGCTGGAGCGGGTGTAGTGGCGGCCGGCGCGACGGGTCTGAACCCACAGGATTTCCGCACGCTGCTGGTCGACGAGCGCGATGACCGGCTGGTGGTGCTCCTCAACCGGCCCGAGGTCCGCAACGCCATCGACCAGCAGATGGTCGACGAGCTGCACGCCGTCTGCGCCGCGCTGGAACAGACCCCGAAGGTGCTCATCATCGCCGGCACGGAGGGGGTCTTCGCCTCCGGGGCGGACATCGGCCAGCTGCGCGAACGCCGCCGCGACGACGCCCTGCAAGGGATCAACTCCACCATTTTTGTGCGCATCGCGAAGCTGCCGATGCCCGTCATCGCGGCCCTCGACGGGTTCTGCCTGGGCGGCGGCGCCGAACTGGCGTACGCCGCGGACTTCCGGATCGGCACACCGTCGGTGCGGATCGGCAACCCCGAAACCGGCCTGGGCATCCTCGCCGCCGCCGGTGCGAGCTGGCGGCTGAAGGAGCTCGTGGGGGAGCCGGTGGCCAAGGAAATCCTGCTGGCCGGCACCGTGCTGCGCGCCGAGCGG
This sequence comes from Pseudarthrobacter ribosi, assembly GCF_055412865.1. NCBI lineage: Bacteria > Bacillati > Actinomycetota > Actinomycetes > Micrococcales > Micrococcaceae > Pseudarthrobacter > Pseudarthrobacter ribosi. The sequence goes on from NZ_JBVAYZ010000015.1 coordinate 24,064, forward strand.
GCCCTCGCCGTCAACCTCATCACCGAGATCCACGAGGCCCCGGAGCTCATGGCGGCGGCCCACGCCCTGGCCGACAGGATCGCCGGGCAGGATCCCCTCGCGGTCCGGATCACCAAGTCGGTGTTCCACGCCCCCGCCGAGGCGCACCCCCTGATCGACCAGCTGGCCCAGGGGATCCTCTTCGAATCCCAGGCCAAGTTCGACCGCATGCAGGCGTTCCTGGATAAGAAATCAGCCAGGATGTCCGACAAGAAGTCAGCCAAGAAGTCCGAGCAGGATTCAGACCGGAAGAAGAACTGAAGATGAGCAACTCCGTACTTCCCGCGAACCTTCCCGCCGCAGTCGGCGTCCTGGGCGGCGGCCGGATGGGCGCCGGCATCGCGCACGCCTTCCTGATCAACGGCGCCAACGTCCTCGTCGTCGAGCGCGACGAGGAAGCTGCCGAGGCGGCCCGCGAACGGGTGGAATCCGCGGCGGCCAAGAGCATCGAGCGCGGCGCCACCGACGGCAACCTCGACGAGATGGTCTCCCGGCTCTCGGTCACGGTCGACTACGAGGACTTCAAGGACCGCCAGCTGGTCATCGAGGCCGTCCCGGAGGACTGGGACCTGAAGGTCGCCTCGCTGCGGGGGATCGAGGAACGGCTCGACGACGCCGCCTACCTCGCCTCGAACACCTCCTCCATCTCGGTCAACGCGCTGGCCCGCGAGCTGCAGCGCCCGCAGAACTTCCTGGGCCTGCACTTCTTCAACCCGGTGCCGGCGTCCACCCTGATCGAGGTCGTCCTCGGCGAGCACACCTCGGAGCCGCTGGCCCAGGCGGCCCGCGGCTGGGTCGAAGCGCTGGGCAAGACCGCCGTCGTCGTCAATGACGCCCCCGGCTTCGCGTCCTCACGGCTGGGCGTCGCGATTGCCCTCGAGGCGATGCGTATGGTGGAGGAGGGCGTGGCGTCCGCCGAGGACATCGACAACGCCATGGTCCTGGGCTACAAGCACCCCACCGGACCCTTGCGGACCACGGACATCGTGGGCCTGGACGTCCGCCTCGGCATCGCCGAATACCTCGCCTCCACCCTGGGCGAGCGGTTCGCGCCGCCGCAGATCCTGCGCGACAAGGTCGCCCGCGGGGAACTCGGGCGCAAGTCCGGCAAGGGCTTCTTCGACTGGACCTCGTAACCTGCGGGAGCGGTCAAACGCTTTTTGCTAGGAGGCCGCCTGGGAGTCGAGTGTCTTCTTCATGCCGTCCATGGCGGGGCCGGCAAGGGAGCGGAACGCCGGCCGGACAAAGGGTTCGGCGACCTTGAGCAGGCCCTTCAGCCGGAATTCCGCCGTGTACTTCACCTCGGAGCCCGTCCCTGCCGGCGACACGTCAATGGTGTCCACCGAGATGACCGATTTGTTCTCGCCGCGCAGCGTGATGCGGCGTGCCGTCAGCTCTGTCACCTCGTAGGTCAGCGCCTGGCGCTTGCCGCGGAACTCGGCCTCCGCGTGGTACCGGTGCCCGACGGCGACCGGTCCTTCGGAGAGCTTGTCCACCACGGGGGTCCCGGGGTCCCACTCCGGGGTGTGCTCGAACGCGGACAGGTATTCGAAGGCCCGGGCGGGCTCAAGGGCGGTGTGGACGGTGCCGGTAACTGTGATCATGCCCCCAGCCTAACGAGAACGCCCGCCAGGGCACCGGACCGCGGCCGGGAGACCGCACCGCCGTTCGCCGTCTGCCCCGCGGGCCGTTCGCCGGCTGCCCGCGATCTGCCTCTAGGATGGTGCCGTGACTTCCTTGGACCGGCCCGCGATCGCCCCCATCACCCTGACCGGCAAATTCGTCGTCCTCGAGCCGCTGCGCCCGGACCACCACGACGGCCTCGTCGAGGCGGCCCGCGACGGCGAACTGTGGCGCCTCTGGTACACCAGCGTGCCCGCCCCGGAGCAGATGGCCGCCGAGATTGAGCGGCGAATGGCCCTGCAGGACAACGGCTCCATGCTGCCCTTCACCACGCGCCTGATTGACCCCGCCACCGGCGGACCGGGCCGGGTGATCGGCATGACCACCTACATGAACATCGACGCCGCCACGCCCCGGGTGGAGATCGGCTCCACCTGGAACGCGGCATCAACGCACGGCAGCGGCAGCAACCCGGACTCCAAGTTGCTGCTGTTGCGGCACGCCTTCGAAACGCTGGGCTGCCCCGCCGTCGAGTTCCGGACCCACTGGCTCAACCACCAGTCCCGTGAGGCGATCGCGCGGCTGGGCGCCAAACAGGACGGAGTGCTCCGCAGCCACACCCGCAGCAGCGAGGGCGCGCTGCGGGATACCGTGGTGTTTTCCATCCTGGAACACGAGTGGCCGATGGTCCGGAACGCCCTGGAGTCCAGGCTGGCCAATCGGTAATAGGCCCGCCAGCCTGGACCAGGGTGCGCGGGACGGCGCCAGGCCGCGCGAAGCGGCGCTGGCGCGCTAAGCCCCGCTAGCGAGCCGAATAGACGTCGGCGTCGCTGAGTGCTGTGTAGTACGCCTCGTAGCCCTCGGCGTTCGGGTGGAAGCTATCGGGGCTGTCCTGGATCGCGCCGTTAATCCACGGAACGTCCGAGGTGATGCCGTGGCCGGCGAAAGCGGTCGTGACGTCGACGTACTCCGCTCCGGTGTCACCGGCGGCGTCGGCAATGGAGGCGTTCAGCCCGTCAGCCAGCAGCGTGGCCTGGTAGATGAACAGGGACGTCGGATCGGCCGGATTGGCGATGACCGGATCGTAGAGGTACGGGTAGCCGGTCACCACAATCCTGGCGTTGGGCGCGGCCGCCTGTACGCTCTGGATCATTGCGGCCACGTCTGCGGCCAGCGGTCCATTGAGCTGGGCCATCGCGACGGCAGTGGCTTCGCCGCACGCCGTAGCATAAGCGGGGTCCTTCGTGGCGGCGACGCAGCTCGTGACGATATCCCCGAACCCGAGGTTGTTGCCGCCGGCGGTGATGGTGACCAGGTCCGTGCTCTTGTTCAGCCGCCGCAGCTGCGAGTTCACGACGTCCTGGGTCGTGTTGCCGCTGCACGCCGCGTTCTTGACCAGTTTGATGGCCTTGGTGTCGGCCGCGAGTTCGGCGTAAGTGTTCTCGCTGCGGTAACAAAGGCTGTCTTGGTACGGTCCCGCGCCCTGTCCGGCGGCGTAGGAGTCTCCGAGCGCGATGTACTTGGTCTTGTCCGCGGCCTGCGCCGGGACCGTAGCCAGACTGGCCGCCATGGCCAGGGTGGCGAGACCGGCAGCCAAAGCTTTTCGCCGGCGTCGAAGCTTCAGAGTTCCCATGGTGTTTCCCTCAGTAGCACGCTGGTTCAGCGCCCGTGCCGTGATGAGGAGGTCGGTCCCGGCGGCTGGTGAGCTGAAAAGAGAGCCCGGCGGCTACCGGGTTCACCGCCACCTTACTCGCGAGCCTGAATCCGGCACCATGCCCGGCGGGGCGAATATTCGTAAATTCAGCCCGTGGATTGGCGCTGGCGCGTGTGCTTAGCTGTCAGGATGACACTTCCTGCCGTGCCCGGTGGCCCAGCCCGGGGGAGTGCATTGCCCGGAGCTATGAACTGGGACGGGGCAGTCAATGCCTGGCACGTCGCCGGCAGTGTGTTCCGGATGGGACGCCGCGAGTGGCTCACCGACACCGGGTGGCAGCAGGCGTACGACGGCGGCATCCGGACGGTGATTGACCTCCGCAACCCGGACGAGATCCGACACCGCGAGACGGATCCCCGGGTCAGTGCCGAGACCCTGGCGGCGTTCGACGTCGTGCACGCTCCCACCGAGGACCCCGGCAACAGCGAATTCCGCAGGCTCTGCGTCCCCTACCTGAACGACCCGGCGTCGTACGCGGACAATGCCCGGATCTTCCCGGACAAGCTGGCTGCGGTCTTCAAGGCCGTGGCGCAGGCGCGCGGCGGCGTCGTGATCCACTGCTCGGCCGGCCGGGACCGCAGCGGGATGATCGCGGCCATGCTCCAGGACCTCGCCGGGGCCGGTGAGGACGCCATTGCCCGGGGCTACGAGCGGGCCGCGCGGGGCATCAACGAACACCACCGCGTGTCGGCGGTCCCGCATCCGCATGAGCGGTATCTGCCCGAGGAGGTTCTCGCGCCGCTGCTCGAAACGCGGCGGACAAGCCTGCTGCGGTTTGTGCGCCACGTGAAGACCGGCGAGTTCCTGCGCCACAATGGGGTCACGGACCCGGAGGTGTCTGCCATTCTGGCCAAATTGGGACGCTAGAGTAACCGGGTGATGACTCCGAAGTTTCAGCTGACTGTGCGGGCGGTGGCGGCTGCTGCCCTCGCGCTCGCAGGCTCGTTCCACGCCCTACCCGCGCTGGCCGAAGCCGGGGTACCGGAACCCGTTCCGACAGCTTCGCCGTCGGCACCCAGTCCGGCGATGCCGATTGAGCCGACGACGACGGGTGGCGCGGCTAAGACGACGACGGCCGGTGCGGGGGTCCTCCCGACGGCACCGGCGGTTCTTGCGACGGCGCCGGCAACGGCCCCGGACATCAGCGACGCCGGACTCGCCGAAGCCCTCCGGCGCGACCTGGGCATGACCCTCGAGGAGTTCAACGCCGCGGGCCAGCTGGGCCGGACCGCCGCCGACGCCCTTGCGTCCCTGCAGCAGCTCCCCGGCTACGTGGGGATGAGCCTGCGGGACGGCCAGATCCTCGTCGAAGGCAGCGGCGCCGAGCTGCAGGCCCGGGTGGATGGACTGAACTCGCCGGCAAAGGTTGCGGTGTTCGTTCTCGTGGCGCCGGCTGGTGAGGCACCCAGCACTCCGACCGTTGGGCCGTCCACTGCTCCGGCGGATGAGCCCTCCGCAATCCCCTCCGCTGAGCCCTCGGACGCCTCCTCCGCTGCGCCCTCGGCCGCGTCCTCTGCGGCTCCCTCGGCCGCGGAGCTGCTGGCGTCCAGCACCGAGCACCTGTTCCAGGCCTATGTCCGCGAGGTCGGGCCGGCCGGGCTGCAAGCAGTCGCCTACTCCGGTGGGAACTTCATTATCCGCACCGGCGGAACGAACACGGCCGAAGCCGGCCTGACCCAGGTCCCGGACCAGCAAACCGCGCCGGCACAGGCACCCGACCAGCAAACTGCCACCGCTCCCGAGCCCGCGGCCGCTGTCACGGCGCCCGGGAAGACTTCCCCGGCTGACTTCGTGGCCCGCTACGCCAATGTGCAGCTGGAGGAGGGCTCCCCGGTCACCACTGAAGCGGACGTTTTCGGCGGGGAGGGCATCGCCATTGACCGGCAAACCGTCTGTTCGACGGGATTTGGCGCATTCAGTTCGGCGGGACTTCCGGTCGTGCTGACGGCGGGGCACTGCGCCGAGGACAGCTCAGCGCAGATCGCAGAGCTTGAGCCGCCGACCTCCGCCACAGCGGGCGGGTCGGCGCCCTTGGCCGGCATGCTCGCCCCGCTCGGCAGCTTCGGCTTCAGCCAGTTCGGTGGACCGCTGAACTCCTGGATCACCGGCACCGAAGAAGCCCCCGGCAACGTGGGCACCGACATCGCCGTCATCGAGGAACTCGACGGCGGTATCAAGCTGCAGGCGGCCGCGACCACCTGGGCCGACGCAGCCAACCCCGGGGCCACCGCCGTCAAGATCATCGGCATGGTTGCCCCGTTCGAGGGCCAGGAGGTGTGCCGCTCCGGGCGGACCGCAGGTTGGTCGTGCGGTCAGGTGGAAGAAACCGGCATCTACGTGGTGGGCGGCCTGACCACCGCAGCCGCGGACCTGAGGGCCTTCCGCGGTTTCCTGTCCAGAAACGTCCAGTCCAGCGGCGGAGACTCCGGCGGGCCCTGGATCAGTGGCAACTTCGCCGTGGGCACCCATTCGGCCGGCGAGACGTCCGGGGAGAACTTCGCCATCGCCACGACTCTCGAGGACGCCCTCACCACGTTCCCGACCCCGGTAGAGCTCCAGCTGTTCCTGAACAAGCCCGATCTCGCGGCCCCGGAAGACGTGACCGTTCCGGCGGGCCAACCCATCACGGGCCGGGTCCCCGCGGCCCCGGCGTCGGCCGTTGCCGCCAACTCGCAGGTCCGCATCACCTTTGATGGGCAATCTGACAATCAAACGGTGGAAGTGCCGGTCGACTCCGCCGGCAACTGGTCGTTCCCCGCGCCCGAGGCCAGCGGACCGCTGAGGTTCACGGCCGAGACGGTGAACGGGTTCAGCCGCTCCGGCGAAGTTTCCCTGACCGTCAAAGTCACAGACCTGGACGCTCCGCGGATCACCACCCCGGCCGAGGGTGCGGCGCTTAAGACCGTCACCCGCATCGACGGCACCGGAACCCCCGGGCTCAGGGTGAAACTCACCGGCGACATCAGCGGCTCCGCAGTCGTCGCGGCGGACGGCCAATGGACCATTCCCGTCGAGAAAGCCGAACCCGGCCGGTTCACCATCCGCGCCGTCCAAACCTCCCCCGGCGAGGTGGACAGCCCCTCCGTCACCCGGAACTTCACCGTTGAGACTCCGGTCGTGGCCCCCGTCGAGCCCGTTGTGCCAGCTGAGCCCGTTGCCCCGGCAGGGCCCGTTGTCCCGCCGGCGGCGACCGCGGGGCCCGTTGTCCCGACTGAGCCCGTTGTCCCGCCGGCGGCCCCCGCTGAGCCCGTTGTCCCGGTCGTTCCGGCCTCCTCCGGCCAGCTGCCGGACACCGGCGCCGGGTCGCTGCTCCCGACGGCGGGACTTGCCGGCGGCGCGATCCTGCTCGGCGGCGCCCTGCTGGCCGCCACACGGCGCCGGGCCGCCAGCTAACTACTGCCGCGCGGCGCCGGCGGAGCCATCCAACGTCCGCCCGGCGTCGTGCGGTCCGTTAGCGGCCGCCGTCGACCACCGCCGCTACTGGAAGTCCGCCAGCCAGAGGTCCGGGCCGAACACCTCGTACTGGATGTCTTTCGCCGGAACACCGCCGGCCACCAGGGCGCTCCGGACGGACTTCAGGAACGGCAGGGGACCGCAGAGGTAGTACTCGGCGTCGTCAGGGAGGTCCACCGCTGCGACGTCCATGAAGCCGGAGAACTCGGATCCGGACACCGTTCCGCCCACGGTGGGGTTCAGGAACCACATCTTCAGCGTCCCGTCCGGCAGCGCGGCCAGATCCTCCCGGACCTGCCCCCGGAGCGGGAAGGACTCCTCACTGTCATCCGCATGCAGCAGCATCACCTGCCGCTGGGAGCCGGACTTGACCAGGTGCGAGAGCATCCCGGCCATCGGGGTGATCCCGATCCCCGCACTGGCCAGGACCAGGGGCCGGTCCGTGTACTCCATCACCACATCGCCGAACGGCGCCGAGAGGACCACCTCGTCGCCCGCCTGGACCTCGTTGTGCAGCAGGTTGGACATCTCGCCGTCGGGGGTCCCGAGCCCGTGGACCCGCTTCACCGCGAACTGGCGGTGCTGGCCGTCGTCGGCCTTCGTCAGGCTGTACTGCCTGGGCTGGTGGACACCGTCGTGCATGCGCATCTTGATCGTGACGTACTGCCCCGGCAGGGACGGCTTGACCTCGCGCTCATCGACCCGCTCCACCACGAAACGCACCACGTCGTCCGTCTCCTCGATCCGCTCGGCCACGCGCCAGGTCCGCCAGATCGTCTCCGGGGTGAGGTGCACCGCGTTGTACAAGCCGCGTTCCTTGTTGATCAGCATGTTCGCCATCAGCCAGTAGACCTCGTCCCAGGCGGCGGCGACGTCGGGGGTGACGGCATCGCCCAGCACATCCACGATGGCCCACATCAGGTGGTCGTGGACGACCTGGTACTGGTCCGGGCTGAGCCCCAGCGAGACGTGCTTGTGCGCCACCCGGGAGAGCAGATGGTCCGGGACCTGGTCCACGTTGTCCACGAGCAGCCCGGCGAAGGCCGCGATGGACCCGGCGAGGGCCTGCTGCTGGCGGCCGTCCGCCTGGTTTCCCCGGTTGAAGAGCCCGTCCAGGAGGTCCGGCCGCGCCTCGAACATGTGTTTGTAGAAGCGCTTGGCGATCTCCTCGATGTGCTCGCCGACGACGGGCAGCGTTGCCTTGATGACGGGAAGTGAGGTCTCTGAGAGCATGGTGGATCCCTTCCGGTGCGACCGGTTATACCCAGTGGTGTCGGGTGAATCAGCCCTTCCAAGCTAACAGTCGGGGTCCGGGGCCCTCCGGGTCCATCGGCCCTACCGCAAGCGGCGGGGTGGGTGTAGGCAGACGAGCAGCGCATCCCCTGCGGGATGCGCTGCCGGTCAGCTATTCAGGGCCGTTCCGACGGCTCAGCGGTCACTAACACTTCAGCGGCGGTCGTGGCCACGCCCTTTTGCCGAGTCGACCACCTGGACCGCCACGCCGAGTGTGTCGGCCTCCAGGCTGCCCCAGGCGTACACGATCGTGTTCTTGCCCTTCTCGACCGGTACATCCGCCGGGCCGATCAGCGGCTCGGTGGTGCCGGCGGCCGCGACCGAGGCGGATACCGTTCCGGCCTCCAGCGTCAGCACCTCCTGGTCGGGGTTTTCCAGGTCCTCGATGACCGCGGTGTCGCCGGCCAGGACGTCGACGGCGGGAGCCGCGGCCACGTGCCGGACGGTCAGTTTACCCTCGCCCCGGGGGCTGGCCGAGGTGTTGTTCCTGAACAGTGTGGCGGTGGGGTCCCCGTCGGCATCCAGGTGCGCGACGGCGGTGTAGTTCCGGCCCTCCTCGAGCTGGACCTTGACCGGGCCGATTACCGGGTTGTCGGCACTGGTGGCGTCGGCCGCCGTGATGGCGATCTTGTAGCTGCCGGCGTCGAGCTCCAGCGGGCCCGCGAGGGAGCCGGGCTCGAAGTCGTCCAGGGTGAGCTTGCCGTCCACCCATACGTCCACGGTCAGGCCAGGGACGCCGTGCAGGACGGATAGGAGGGCATCGTCGCTGTGGTGCCCGCCGCCGTCGTGCTTCCCGCCGGCCTGGGCGGGGGCGGCGAAGGCGAGTGCCGCCACCATGGACAGGGCCCCGGCGGCATAAACGGATTTGCGCATTTCGAACTCCTCATTGAGTTGCCCGGATCCGGGCGGTGATTTGCTTACACCGTTACTACCGGACGGGGCCCCCGTTTGGATGCAGCCGGCGGCACTTTTTCGGCGCCGAGTTCACTCACCGGGCGTGCGTGCGTCCGGCCGAACTCGCAGCTCTGGACGACCTCGGCGGTGGGGCGGGGCGGCGCGTCCGGCCGAGCCCGCAACCTTCGCCCGCTCAGCCCTTGCGGTTCAGCAGCAGGTTCGTGATCCGCAGCGTGCAGAGCCGTTCGCCGGCGGCGTTGTTGATCAGCACCTCGTGGGTGGTGAGGGTGCCGCCGAGATGGATCGGGGTCGCGATGATCGTGATGAGCCCCTCGCGGGCGGACTTGTGGTGGGTGGCGGAGACGTCCACGCCGACGGCGGTCTTGCCCAGCGTGCTGGCGTGGATGACCGCGGCCCAGGAGCCCACCGCCTCCCCGACCGCCAGCGACGCGCCGCCGTGCAGCAGCCCGAAGGACTGCCGGTTTCCCTCCACCGGCATGGTGGCGACGACCCGTTCGACGGATTCCTCAACGATCTTCACGCCCATTTTTTCGTCGAGTTCGCCGAGGGTGATCTTCCACAGCTCGGTACTGCGGGGCTCGGGCGTCATAACGTCTCCTCTGTGGCCGGAATCCATGGGTCCCGGCGGGTCAGTGCCGCCGCAGCTAGTGTGCGGCAGGCCTCATTCATGTACTGTAGACATATTACCGAACGGACGGTCAGTAATGCTGGCCGTGTTGATCTTGCCCCTGTTGGAAGGACCCGTCAACGATGACCACCACTGCAACTGCTCCGGAACCCACAGTAGACACTGTCGAGATCGTTCCCAGCTTCATCAGGGATTCCTGGTGGACCCCCGACGCCGGCTCCGCGGCCGGCGCTGCCTCCGTCCTGGACGCGAGCACGGGTGAACTCCTCGCCAAGGTGAGCACTGAGGGACTCGACCTCGCCGCCGTCGTGGACTACGGACGCACCACCGGCCAGGCGGAACTCGGCAAGCTGACCTTCCACCAGCGCGCGCTCAAGCTCAAGGAACTCGCGCAGTACCTGAACGGCCGCCGCGAGGAGTTCTACGCGCTCTCCGCCCAGACCGGCGCCACCAAGATCGACTCGATGGTCGACATCGACGGCGGCATCGGCGTGCTCTTCACCTTCGGCTCCAAGGGCCGGCGCGAACTGCCCAACGCCCAGGTGATCGTGGACGGGCCCATGGAGGTGCTGTCCAAGGACGGTTCCTTCGCCGGCGAGCACATCTACACCCGCATCCCCGGCGTTGCCGTGCAGATCAACGCCTTCAACTTCCCGGTCTGGGGCATGCTCGAGAAGCTGGCCCCCGCGTTCATCGCCGGCGTGCCCACGATCGTCAAGCCGGCCACCCCCACCGGCTACGTCACCGCCGCCGTGGTCAGGGCGATGATCGAATCCGGCATCCTGCCCAAGGGTTCGCTGCAGCTGATTTCCGGCTCGGTCCGCACCATGCTGGACCACCTCGACTACCGCGACATCGTGGCCTTCACCGGCTCCGCCTCCACCGCCAATACGCTCAAGTCCCACGTCAACGTGGTCAAGGGCGGGGTCCGCTTCACCTCGGAAACCGACTCCCTGAACGCCTCGATCCTGGGGCCGGACGCCGTCAAGGGCACCCCGGAATTCGACGCCTTCATCAAGTCCCTCGTCACCGAGATGACCGCCAAGGCCGGCCAGAAGTGCACCTCGATCCGCCGGGCCATCGTGCCGCAGGAGCTGGTGCAGGACGTCATCACCGCCGTCGGGGAGCGGATCCAGCAGCGTGTGGTCCTCGGTGACCCGCGCGCCGAGGGCGTCAACATGGGCGCCCTGGCGTCCCTGGAGCAGCTCGCCGATGTGCGCGCGGCCGTCCAGTCCATGCTCGACGCCGGTGGCGAACTCGCCTACGGCACGCTCGATTCGCCGAAGGTCACCAGCTCGGACGGCACGGTCGGCGTCGTCGAAGACGGCGCGTTTATGTCCCCCGTGCTGCTGAGCTGGGCCGATCCGGAAGCCGATGAGGTCCACTCGCTGGAAGCCTTCGGCCCGGTCTCCTCGGTGATCGGCTACACGGACCTGGCCGACGCCGTCCGCCTCGCCGCCCGCGGTGGCGGCTCGCTCGTCGCCTCGGTCTGCACCAATGACCCTGACGTCGCCCGCGAACTGGTCACCGGCATCGCCGCCCACCACGGCCGCGTGCACATGCTCAACCGCGAGGACGCCCGCAGCTCCACCGGCCACGGCTCACCCGTCCCGCACCTGGTCCACGGCGGCCCGGGCCGCGCCGGCGGCGGCGAGGAGCTTGGCGGCATCCGCTCCGTGCTGCACCACATGCAGCGCACCGCCATCCAGGGTTCGCCGAACATGCTGACCGCGGTCACCGGCGTCTGGCACACCGGCGCCGACCGCAACTTCACGCTCGAGACCGAAGGCCAGCACCCGTTCCGGAAGCACCTGAGCACCCTGCACATCGGGGACGCGATCCGCTCCGGGCTGCGCGAAGTGACCCTGGACGAGATCTCGAAGTTCGCCAACTCCACCGGCGACACCTTCTACGCCCACACCAACCAGGAGGCAGCCGAGGCCAACCCGTTCTTCCCGGGCATCGTCGCGCACGGCTACCTGCTGCTGGCCTGGGGCGCCGGGCTGTTCGTGGAGCCCGCACCGGGCCCCGTGCTGGCGAACTACGGACTGGAAAGCCTGCGCTTCATCACTCCGGTGGCCGCGGGCGATTCCATCCGGGTCACCCTGACCGCCAAGAAGATCACCCCGCGCGAGACTGACGAGTACGGCGAGGTGGCCTGGGACGCCGTCCTGACCAACCAGAACGACGAGATCGTGGCCACCTACGACGTCCTCACCCTCGTGGAGAAGTAGGCGCCCTTCTACTGCCGCCGAGGTGAGATTTCGCGCCCATGTCCACGTGGACATGGGCGCGAAATCTCACCTCGGCGCGTACATTTGCAGGCTCTTTCGGTCCCGCTCCGGCGTAAAATTTTCTTCGTAGGAGGTGGCGAAATGACCCTAGTTCTAAACAGAGCCACAACAGTCCTGCCAGTCGATGATGTCGAGCGCGCCCACCGTTTCTATGCGGAAACGCTGGGCCTCCCGGTCCGCGGCAAGGCAGACGACGGAAGTGAACTATTCGGCAGCGAAGGCGGCCCCATGCTGCAGTTGATGCCGGTCAGGGACGGAAAGCATTCCGAGCACACGACCCTGAGTTTTGAAGTCTCCGAGATCGAGCGGACCGTCCAGGAGATGGAGTCCAAGGGCGTCCGGTTCCAGGACTACGACCGGCCGGATCTGAAGACCGAGAACCACATTTGTACGACTGATTCCGAGAAGTGCGCATGGTTCATGGATACCGAGCACAACATCCTCTGCGTCCACGAGAACACCACCTCACCGGTGGATTACCAGCTCTAACCGGCGCACCCCAGGAGTCGAACCCTGGCAGCGCCCCGGCCCGCGCCGGGGCGCTTTTGCGTGCTGCGGGGGAGTTCCCGGGCGTGCTGGGCGCTCCCGGGTTGCCGCCGCCGGACCGTCTGCCGTCCGGGGGCACATCGACATGGACACGCCGGGATTCCAGGGCGAAATCCGCGCTGCGGCCCTCAAAGTGCCCCCGGACCGCCGAGAGTGCAACCTCCCCTCAAAGGGCCCCTGGAGCGCTGGGGCGGGACCACGGCGTCACCGGGCGGGGCTGGAGCACGCCGTCGACCGTCAGGTCCACGCGCTCGTTGTAGAAGCTGATGAGCCCGTGGATCTGGGCGGCATCACGGTACCGCCGGTCATAGCTCCACGCGAGGTTCCCACCCTCGGCCGAAGCCGGGTAGCTCCAATAGCTGGCCTGGCCCTTGTACGGGCACACCGTCCGCTTGGGACTCTCCTCCAGCAGGTCCAGCCGCACATCTGCCGGCGCGATGTAGTACCGGACCGGGAGCAGCGTCTCGTAGAGCAGTTGCGCGCCGTTCGTGCTGGCCAGCGTCACGCCGTCGAGCGCCACCTGCACGTCCACGGACGACGCGCGGATGTCCACACGGTGGAACGGATCACGGGGGTGGCCGATGATCTCCTCGTCATCCTCGAGCCAGTCGAAGGCCTTGAAATTCAGGATGACGTAGCCGGCCAGGTCGGGGTCCTCGGGGCGGAAGGCTGCCCGGGGAGCCGTCGCCGCTGCCGTCACGACGTCGAGTTCCGCGCCGGCGGTGGTGTGCTTGCCAAACGACGTTGAGGGGTCGAGCGACGTCGGGGCCGAGTCTTTCCGGATTGCGACGGGGTGTTCCTCGCCCGACGCCGCCGGAAGGTCCGGTGACCTGAGCTCCGCCGACAGTTCCTGCTCCGGCACGGCGTAGACGGGGGTGATCCGCCGCGGTTCCCAGATCAGGTACGCCTGCAACGTATCGACGACGGCGGTCCCGTCGAGGCTCGCGCGGACCCTTTTGGCGGTGGGTTCGTACCGCAACTGGGGGAAGGCGCCCAAGAGCACCGTTGATAGTCTCGTGGCCATTCCCCCAGCGTGGCCCCGGAGCTACCCGCCGTCAATGGGAGCGGGCCCGGACCTCACGCGGGTGGTGGCCGTGCCCGTGCCCGCGGGCGGAGGCGTCGCCGAGCCGTCGGCCGTCCGGGGGCACTTTGACACGGACACTCCGGTGTATGAAGGCGAAACCCGTGCCGAGGGCCCCAAAGAGCCCCCGGACCGCTGATGCTTTGGCCAGACGCTGTTAATGCGAAGCGGGAGGTTACCCGGACCGTGAACCCCGGACCGTGAACCTCGGGGCGGGCTTCCGGGCTCCCGGCTTACTGCGCGACGTGGAGGCCGTGGAAGGCCATGGTGATGACGTCGTCGGCCAGTTTCTCGGGGGAGAGGGAGCCTCCGGGTTTGTACCACTCGACGATGGAGTTGATGGTGCCGAAGAGCAGCCGGGTGACGGTGCGGGGGTCGATGTCCTGGCGGAGCGACCCCTCGTCGCGGGCGGCGGAGATCAGGGCCGCGACCTTGTGGTCGAAGGTGCGCCGGCGTTCCATCGCGTCGCGTTCGATCTCGGTGTTGCCCCGCAGGCGCAGCAGCAGGGTGACGAACGGAAGCCGCTCCACGAGCACCGAGATGGTCTCGCGGAGGACGAACTCCAGCCGGGCCTCGGCGGTGCCGGTCTGGGCCTGCGGCTGGTCCAGGATGGCCTCGAGACCGCCCAGGGCGTGGTCCAGCGCGAGCTTCAGGAGGTCGCCCTTGGACGGCACGTGGTGGTAAATGGCGGACTTCGAGATGCCCAGGTTTTCAGCGAGGATGCCCATGGACGTGGCGTCGTAGCCGTGGCGGTTGAAGACGTCCACAGCGATCACCAGTACCGACTGCTGGTCATAACCGGGGCGGCCGCGTTTGGTGTTGGTTGCTGTTGTGGGCATACTCGCTAGTTTCTCACGATCAGGAGATCAGTCCGCCCGCCGGGGCGGCCCGCGCAGGGCCGGCCGGCTGGCTGGACATGAGGTGGTCAGGCCTTGGGACGCATGTCGTAGATCCGGCGGAGCTTGCCGTTGGACCGCTCCAGGGAGCCGGGCTCGACGACGTCGACGGCGCAGGAGGAGCCGACGTGGATCTTGATCTGCTGCTGCAGGGCCTTGGCCGCGGCCGCGCCGCTCTCGACCGTGACGGACTCGCGGCGTTCAATCTTGACGGTCATCTGGTCCATCCGATGGCCCTCGGGGCGGGTGAGCTCGAGCTGGAAGTGCGGGCTCAGCTCGGGGATGCGCAGCGCGATCTCCTCGATCTGCGAGGGGAACAGGTTCACGCCGCGCAGGATGATCATGTCGTCGCTGCGGCCGGTGATGCGGCCCATGCGGCGGTGCGCGGGGCGGGCGGTGCCGGGCAGCAGCCGGGTGAGGTCCTTGGTGCGGTACCGGATGATCGGCAGCGCTTCCTTGGTGAGCGAGGTGAAGACCAGCTCGCCGTGTTCGCCGTCGTCCAGGACCACGGAGGGGTCGAAGGCGTCGATGATTTCGGGGCGGAAGTGGTCCTCCCAGATGTGGCTGCCGTCCTGGGTTTCCACGGCCTCGCCGGCAACGCCCGGGCCCATGACCTCGGAGAGCCCGTAGATGTCGCACGCCTTGAGGTTCATGGTCACTTCGAGCTCATGGCGCATTTCCTCGGTCCACGGCTCGGCACCCAGCACGGCGTACTTGAGCGAGGTGGAGGCCGGGTCGATGCCCTGCTTCATCATCGCGTCGGCGATGGTCAGCAGGTAGGTCGGCGTGGCCAGGATCGCGTCGGGCTTGAAGTCCTGGATGAGGGTGATCTGGCGTTCGGTCTGGCCGCCCGAGATCGGGATGACCGTGCAGCCGAGGGCTTCGGCGCCGGCGTGGGCGCCCATGCCGCCGGTGAACAGGCCGTAGCCGTAGGCGTTGTGGACCTTCATGCCGGGGCGGACGCCGGAGGCGCGCAGCGAGCGTGCCACGAGCTTGGCCCAGTCGGCGAGGTCTTTCTTGGTGTAGCCGACGACGGTGGCGCGGCCGGTGGTGCCGGAGCTCGCGTGGATGCGGGCCACCTCGTGCTGCGGGACGGCGAACATGCCGAAGGGGTACTCCAGGCGGAGGTCTTCCTTGGTGGTGAACGGGAACTTGCCCAGGTCGGAGAGCTCGCGCAGGTCCGTGGGGTGGATGCCGGCTTCGTCGAACTTGCGCTTGTACAGGGGAACGCGGTCGTAGGCGTAGGCCACGGTGTGCTGCAGGCGGCTGAGCTGCAAGGCCTCGAGCTCGTCGCGGGAGATGGTTTCTTCGCGGTCCAGGACGGCATCACTGGTGGGTGCGACGGTTTCTTGGGTCATCTAGGGTTCCCTGCTTCTATTTCTTGGAGATGGTGCGGCTGCGGCCGCGGAACTCGGCGACGAGTTCGCCCGGGAGTTTGTCGGTGGGGAGTTCGCCCGGGACCGTGACGGCGGGCGCCGAGCCGGCGGGGGAGGGCGCTGTGTCCGGTGCGGTGCCCGCGACGGGATCGGCGGCGTAGATCTGGATGTCGTAGAGGCCGCTGCGTCCGGTGCTGGCGCGGCGGTTGGCGACGGCGGTCAGCACCTGGCCGCGGAACGCCGGCTTGAGGAAGTTGATATCGACGCCGGACGCCACCGTGATGGTGCCCTCGTCCGCAGGAGCCGGGTTGGCCGGGTTGCAGGCCAGCGCAAAGGCGGTGTCGCCGAAGGCGAAGATCATTCCGCCGTGGGCCATGCCGAAGCCGTTCAGCATTTCCTGCCGGAGCGTCATGCGGATTGTGGCATGTCCGTCGTCCAGTGCCACTACTTCGATGCCCATCCATTCCGAGGCGGGGTCGTCTTTAAGGATGGGGTGGGTGTCACCGGAAATCGTCAGTTCAGCCATGCGTCATTGCCTCCAGCTTTATTTACCGAATGTTCATTAGGTAATCCCATTTGGGGGCCTTCTGTCAAGAGCTGGCGGGCGTATGAAGCTGTCGGCGGACAGGGCTGTGCGGTCAAAACCGGGCCGGAAACCGGGCCGGAAACGGGTCGGAAACGGGCCGGAATCCGGCCGAAAGCCGGTCGCGGAACCGAGCGGAACCGAGCGGAAACCAAACGGAACCCATCGAAGCGCCGCCCGGCGCCCGGCTCCCGGCCAGAGAAAGTAGGCTGGGAGGGAAGCAGCACCACTTCACAGCGAAGGGCGAACCATGGCCAAAGGAATCTACGTCAGCGCGACCACCCCGGGCTCCGGGAAGTCGCTCATAGCCCTCGGGCTGGCGGACACCCTGCACCGGCACGCGGACCGGATCGGCTTCTTCAAACCCGTGGTCAACGGCCACGACGCCGCCTCGGACCCCATGGTGGCGCTGATGAAGGCCCGGTTCAACCTCGACGACGAACGCTGCCGCGGCGGGCTGACCTTCGCCGAGGTCCGCAGCCTGTTCGCCGAGGGCAAGCGTGAGGAGATCGACTCCCGCTGCGTGGAGATCTTCGCCGAGATGTCCCGGCACTGCGACGTCGTGATCGTCGAGGGCACCGACCTCACCGGCCAGGACGCCGCCGTCGAGTTCGACCTCAACGCCCGGCTGGCGAACAACCTCGCCGCCCCGGTCGTCGCCGTCGTCGGAGCGAAGGGCCGCACCGTCGCGGAGACCGTCGACGCCGTCGAGGTGGCCCGCAAGGAACTCGTCGCCGAGCGGTGCACGCTGCTGGCCATCATGGTCAACCGTGCCGACCCGGAGGATCTGGAGGCCATCGCCGCCGCCGTCCGCCCGGGCGCCTCCGGCCGTCCCGTGTACGTCCTGCCCGAGCTGGAGGAGATCGCCCGGCCCACCACCGGAGAGATCGCCGCCGCCATGGGGGTCGGCCAGGTGGCCGGCCTCGCGGACCTGGAACGCGACGTGCGCTCGGTGAAGGTGGCGGCCATGAGCGTGGCCAACTTCCTGCACGTGCTCGACGACGGCGCGCTGGTGATCGTCCCCGGTGACCGCGCCGACGTGCTCGTCGCCTGCCTGGCGTCCTCGTTCTCGCCGGAGTTCCCGGTGCCCTCCGCCCTGATCCTCACCGGCGGCCTCGCCCCGGACCCCACCATTTACTCACTGCTGGCGCAGGCGCCGTTCCCGATCTTCGCCGCCCCGGACGACACCTACGTGACCGCCAAGCGGGTCTCCGAGGTGCGCAGCGAGATCTGGTCCGGGCACCGCCGCAAGGTCGCCTCCGCCCTGGGCCTGTGGGCCCGCCGGGTGGACGAGGCGGAGCTGCTGGAGCGGCTGCACCTGCCGCGGCTGGAGCGGATGACGCCGCTGCGCTTCCTGCACGAGCTGATCGGACGGGCCCGCACCGAGCGCCGCCACATCGTGCTGCCGGAGGGCACGGACGTCCGCGTCCTGCGTGCCGCGGAAATCCTGCACCGCCGCGACGTCTGCGAGCTGACCGTGCTGGGCCGCGAATCCGACGTCCGTGAGCTCGCCTCCACCCAGGGCATCGACCTCTCCGGCATCAACATCATCGATCCCGCCTCCTCGGAGCTGCGCCAGGAGTTCGCGCAGAAGTACGCGGAGCTGCGTGCGCACAAGGGCGTGGACCTGGCCAAGGCCCTCGAAGTCATGCTGGACGGGAGCTACTTCGGCACCATGATGGTCCAGCTGGGCGTGGTGGACGGGATGGTCTCCGGCGCCGCCCACACCACCGCGCACACCATCCGGCCGGCGCTGGAGTTCGTCAAAACGCGCGACGGCGTCAAGATCGTCTCATCCGTGTTCCTGATGCTGATGCCGGACCGGGTGCTGGTCTACGGCGACTGCGCCGTGAACCCGGAGCCCAACGTGGAGCAGCTCGCGGACATCGCGGTGGCCTCGGCGGAAACCGCGGCCCAGTTCGGCGTGGAGCCGCGGGTGGCCATGCTGTCCTACTCCACCGGCGGGTCGGGCGCCGGGGAGGCCGTGAACGCGGTCCGCCAGGCCACCGAGCTGGTGCGCGGACGCCGCCCGGACCTCGCCGTGGAGGGGCCCATCCAGTACGACGCCGCCGTCGACGCCGCCATCGCCGAGTCGAAGATGCCCGGCTCGTCCGTGGCCGGGCAGGCGACCGTCTTCATCTTCCCGGACCTCAACACCGGCAACAACACCTACAAGGCGGTCCAGCAGTCCTCCGGGGCGGTCGCCGTCGGGCCCGTGCTGCAGGGCCTGCGCAAGCCGGTCAACGACCTATCGCGCGGCTGCACCGTGGAGGACATCGTCAACACGGTGGCCATCACCGCCATCCAGGCGCAGTCCGCGGAGCCCGCCGCCGAGCCGGCACCCGCGGCCGCCCGTGCCTAGTCAGTATTTTCCGGCTCCGCCGTGCTGTCGGGATCTTGCTGATGGGCGGGCTCATTGGCCAGGCCGGACGGCGTGAGGTCCAGGTCCTCCAGATTCTCCGGGGCCTCGGGGGCTTCTCCGGTCTCGGCGGCCTTGAGGTCCCCGGTGTCGTCCAGGGCCGGGTTCGCGCCCTCGACGCCGGTCGGATCCTTCTTACCGGAACCGCTGTCCGGCTCGGTGCCCTCGGGCTTGGTGCCCTCTGGCTCGGTGCCCTCGGGCCCCGTGGTCTCCGGCGTGCTCTCTGGCTGCGTCGCGTCGTTAGTCATGGAAGTCCCTTCGTGAGTGGTCCAGTTGCTCCGCCGACTCTAGGCGCCTGCGGCGGCTTACGCAACGAATGGGCGCGCCCGCCGGTCCGGCAATTTATAGTGGGACCCACGGGGCGCCCCGCCAGGCTCCTCCGTGTTGCCCGTCCCAGCGCGCCCTCCGGGGCCAGTCCAGAAGCCAAGGCGTAGGAGGCCCCATGCTCGTACTCGTTATCAACTCAGGCTCGTCCTCGCTCAAGTACCAGGTCCGCGACGTCGAGGCCGGCAGCGTGCTCGCCGAAGGGCTCGTCGAGAAGATCGGCATGGGCACCGGCGGCGAGGGCGACGGCGAGATCGAGGGCCCGCGCGACCACGCCGAGGCGCTGGAACAGGTGGACGCCGAGATCCATGCGGCCCTGGGCGACCGGGAGCTCGACGCCGTCGGGCACCGCGTGGTGCACGGCGGGGAGCGCTTCTCCGAGCCGGTCCTGATCAACAACGAGATCACCCGTGCCATCGAGCGGCTCAACCCGCTGGCGCCGCTGCACAACCCGGCGAACGTGCTCGGCATCCGCGCGATCTCGAAGAAGTGGCCGGACATGCCGCAGGTCGCCGTGTTCGATACCGCCTTCCACCGCACCCTGCCCGAGCACGCCTGGCGCTACGCCGTGCCCGAGGAGCTCTACGCCAACCACGGGATCCGCCGCTACGGCTTCCACGGCACCTCGCACGAGTACGTCGCGCACCGGGCGGCGGCGCTGCTGGATCTCCCGCTGGAGGAGTTCGACGCCGTCATCGCCCACCTCGGCAACGGCGCCTCCGTCACGGCGATACGGGGCGGAGAGTCCGTGGACACCTCGATGGGCTTCACCCCGCTGGAGGGATTGGTGATGGGCACCCGCTCCGGCGATCTGGACCCGTCCATCCTCGTGTTCCTCGGCCGGGCCGGATGGTCCCCGGAGGACCTCGACGCCATGCTCAACCGCCAGGCCGGGCTCAAGGGCCTGGCCGGCAACAATGACATGCGCTCCGTCGTGGAGGCCGCTGAAGCCGGTGACGCCCGGGCGGCCATGGCGCTCGCCGTCGCCTCCTACCGGCTCGCGAAGTACATCGGCGGCTACCACGTGGCCGTCGGCGGAGCGAAGGCCCTCGTCTTCACCGCCGGGATCGGGGAGAACTCGCACCAGTTCCGCGCGCTCGTGGCGGAGCGGCTGGGCGCCCTGGGCGTACAGCTCGACGACGGCCTGAACCGCGAGCGCTCCAAGGAGCCCCGCGTGATCTCCTCACCGTCCTCGGCCATCCCAGTCCTCGTGGTCCCCACCGACGAGGAGCGCGCGATCGCCGAGGCCACCGCCGCCGTCGTCGCCCACCCGTCCATTGCTCCGTAACGGCCCTTTTGGGGGCTCATAACGGCACTTGTGGAGCAGCCGATGGTGGCACTCCGCTCATCGGTTGCTCCGTAACTGCCCTTTTGGGGGTCTATAACGGCACTTGAGGAGCAGTCGATGGAAATGCGCCGCGCCATTCACCAGCACGTCCGACGCGATAGATCACTTCGCGGCGAAAACCTGCTGCTTCGCGGGTCGTCCTCCTACAGGACGCTCTCGTAGTGCTCCACGACGGGAAAAGGATCGTAAAAGTGGTGCAGAAGGGCGCGCCACTCCGCGTAGTGCTCGGACTCCCGGAAACCAACCGTATGGTCTTCGAGCCGTTCCCACTGCACGAGTAGCAGATAGGTGTTCGGAGTCTCGATCGAACGCGACAGGGACAAATGCCGGAAGCCGGCCATCGAAGCAATGATGGGCCGCGCCTCCCTGAACGCCAGCTCGAAGTCGTGTTCCTGGCCGGGAAGGACAGGCAAGAGCGCATGTTCGGTAATCACCGGACGAGTCTCCCATACAGGGACACAGGTACGCCGACTCCTGCACCGCGGGATTCCGAGCAGGCCGACAAACCCGCCATATCAGCTGGGACGCAACGGCCGAACAGAGCCAACAGTCACGAAGGGCACTTGTGGAGCAACCGATGGGCACCCCGCTCATCGGTTGCTCCATAACGGCCCTTTTGGGGGCTCATAACGGCACTTGCGGAGCAACCGATGGGTAGCGTGGGGGCATGACGGAAGGCGATTGGCGCCCCGTCATAGATCGCTCCGCCCAGCGTCACGGGCTTGGGGTGCTGGAGACCGCATCGTGGACGCCCGCTGTCGTTGCGATCAGGGTGGACATGATCTGTACGGCGTCCTGGTTGGAAAGCCCGTTGTCGTGGCACAGTGACCGCCACGTCCAGAAGGAAACTGCATGGCTGACGGTGGCGCGCAACCTGTCGTTACCAGCGGCCTCGGAAAACGGCTCGAGCAGCACGTTCCGGAAGTGGTCGTTCCGGGACGTGAGGACTTTGCGGTGCGCATCTGGGAGCTCTGCCAGGTCCGCGTAGATACGCGTCAGCATGGCCTCGCCGTCGCGGAAATACCGATAGAGGTCGGAGAGTCCAACCCTCAGGCGTTCGAGGTGATCATTTTCCCTAGACCATTCCGTGGGGTCAGGCAGCTGCTGTTGTGAGAGCCAATGCGCGGAGCACGCAGCGAACAGTGCCTCGTCGTCATCAAAGTGCCGGTACACCGTCAGTCTGGTGACCCCGGCCTTTTCGGCTATGCCGGCGATCGTGGTGCGGGCCGGACCCACAGTTCCGTGCAGGGCTACGGCCGCGTCGACGATGCGCTGGCGCGTGCCGCTCATCTGCTCGGTTCTCTTGCCCATTTCATAAGGACGTTTTTTGGATGAGCGCTGCTGTTCACTCACGGTCTTGACACTGATCCTTCGGGACTGAACAATTTAGGTAAACACTAGTGTATATCGAAATTTGGAAGGGTGGTTTGTCATGGACATGGAGCAGCCTCCGCGGCTGACGGTTGTGCAACCGGGGCAGGGGAGGGAGGCCAGTCTTGGATCGATCGGAGTTGTTTTCAAGCTTTTCGGGGAGCACACCAACGACCAGATCTCGATCGTGGAGCACCCGTTCCCCGTCGGAGCCTTGGTCCCCCCGCACACGCATACGCGTGAGGATGAGTACTCGATCGTCCTGGAAGGCGAGATAGGGTTCCGGTCCGGCGACCGTGAGGCAGTGCTCGGTGCCGGAGGCTACATCACGAAACCGCGGGGAGAACTCCACGCGATGTGGAACGCCGGAAAAGTTCCCGCGCGGATGATTGAGATCATCAGCCCCGCGGGCTTTGAGCACTTCTTCTGGGGACTCGCGGATCACCTTGAAGCAGGACCTCCGGATCCCGAGGTTATCGGCAAACTGGCCGCCGAGTATGGGCTTCAATTAGGCGAAGCACCCTGGCTGCCGGACATCATCACCCGGTATGGCCTGACACCGCCAATGCGCTGACGGGAGAGGGGCATGGGCGTCCTCTCATCCGTTGCTCCGTAACTGCCCTTTTGGCGGGTCAATAGGGCACCTGTGGAGCAATCGATGGGTAGCGTGGGGTTATGACGGAACCCAAGCCCCTCCCGCTGCCGATCCGGACCGAACGGCTTGTGCTGCGTCGCTTCGTGGCCGGGGACCTGGACGCGTACCACGCCTACCATTCGCTGCCCGAGACCGCCCGGTTCCTGCCCGGGGAGGCGAAGAGCTACACCAGGTCCATGGCGTCCGTGGGCAAGTACGCCAACTTCGTTTTCGAGAAGGAGGGCGACTGGATCTGCCTGGCCATCGAGGCCGCGGATTCACCCGGCCTGCTCGGCGAGGTGGTCCTGAAGTGGATGCCGGGCTGCGGCCAGGCCGAGATCGGCTGGAGCCTCGCCCCGGGAGCCCGTGGGAAGGGCATCGGGACCGAGGCCGCCGAGGCCCTGCTCAAGTTGGGCTTCGAGGTGCTGCGCTTCCACCGGATCGACGCCAAGCTCGATGCCCTGAACACGGCCTCCGCGGCGCTGTGCGAACGCCTCGGCATGCGGCGGGAATCCGCCCAGGTGGACAAGTGGCACTACAAAGGACAGTGGGCCACCGAAGTCGTCTACGCCATCCTCGACCACGAATGGAAGTCCCGGCACCCCGCGTAGGACCCGCCGGCGCGTCAGTAGCTGGCAGGCGCGTCCCCGCCGTCCCCAACGTCGGGCCGGATGAACGCGGCGGCGAGTGCCTCGGAGCCGCGGGCCAGCAGCGACACATCGGCGCCCACCAGCACAAACGAGGCCCCGGAAGCCAGGTAGTGGTGCGCGGTGTCCGGGTTGAAGGCGTTCACCCCGGCGGGTTTCCCGGCCTTTTTGGCGGCGGCGAGGCAGTGTTCGACGGCGGCGCGCACCTGGGGATGTTCCTGCTGGCCCAGCAGCCCCATGGAGGCCGCGAGGTCGGAGGGCCCGAGGAAGATGCCGTCCACGCCGTCGACCGCGAGGATCGACTCCACCGCCTCAACGGCTGCCGTGGACTCGATCTGGACCGTGAGGCTGATGGTCTCGGAGGCGCGGGCCAGGTAGTCCGGGACGCGGTTCCAGCGGGCGGTACGCGCCAGGGCCGACCCGACACCGCGCACCCCGTGCGGCGGGTACCGGGTGGCGGAAACGGCAGCCTCCGCCTCGGCCACCGAGTTCACCATCGGGATCAGCAGGTTCTGCACGCCCAGGTCCAGGTACTGCTTGATCACCACGGTGTCGTTCACGGGAGGCCTCACCAGAACCTGGATCGGGTAGCCGTTGACGGCCTGCAGTTGGGCGAGGATGGATTCGAGTCCGTTGGGGCTGTGTTCGGCGTCCACCAGCAGCCAGTCCAGGCCGGAGCCGGCGCAGAGTTCGGCCACCAGGGGGCTGCCGGAGCAGACCCACATCCCGGCCAGCGGGCGGCCGGCAGCGCCGGTTTGGTTGCGCAGGGCGTCCCGGAACGTGGGTTCTATTCGAAGCGGCATGTGACAACTCCCAGGGGTCCGTAGTCGGCGTGGACGGTATCGCCCTTGTAGACCCAGAGGGGCCGGGTGAAGGAGCCGGCGAGGATGATGTCTCCGGCCTTCATGCCGTCCCCGTGGGCGGCGATCTTGTTGGCCAGCCAGTGGACGCCGTTGGCGGGGTGGTCCAGGACCCCGGCGGCGACGCCGGTTTCCTCCACGGTCTGGTTCTTGTAGAGGATGGCCGAGACCCAGCGCAGGTCCACGGCATCCGGGCGGACCGGGTTCCCGCCGATCACCATGGCCCCCATCGCGGCGTTGTCCGAGATGGTGTCCACGATGGTCCGGCCCTCCATTTGGATCCGGGAATCGAGGATCTCCAGGGCCGGAATGACGTAGTCCGTGGCGTTCAGGACGTCGAAGATGGTGCAGCCGGGGCCCTTGAGCGCACTTTTCAGCACGAACGCCAGCTCCACCTCCACCCGGGGGTGGGTGTACTGGTCCCACGCCACCGAGCAGCCGGTTTCCAGCACCATGTCATCGAAGATGGCGCCGTAGTCCGGCTCGGTGATGCCGGTGGCGGCCTGCATCGCCTTGGAGGTGAGGCCGATCTTGCGGCCCACCAGCTTCCGCCCCGCGTCCTCGTTGCGGCGCCGCCACAGCTGCTGGACGGCGTAGGAGTCCTCGACCGTCATTCCCGGATAGCGGGCGGTCAGCAGCGGGACCGGAGTCCGGGTCCGGCCGGCCTCCAGCAGCTCATCGGCGATGGCCTCAATCGTCTTGGCATCCAGCATGGCTACAGCTGCGCCCCGAGCTTGAACCCGGTGCGGTCGCCGTCGGGGGACCCGTCCTTGCGGGTGTAGGAGAAGCCGTCGGCGCCCACGGTCACGGCCATCTCGCTCTTTTCCTCGCGGACGACGACGGGCTGCGGGTTCCCGTCGAGGTCCAGGACTAGGGAGGCCTCGGTGTACCAGGACGGAACCACGGGGTTGCCCCACCAGTCGCGGCGCTGGTTGTCGTGCACGTCCCAGGTGATGACCGGGTTGTCCGGATCGCCCGTGTAGTAGTCCTGGGTGTAGATCTCGATGCGGTGGCCGTCGGGATCGAGGATGTAGAGGTAGAAGGCGTTGGACACGCCGTGGCGTCCGGGGCCGCGCTCGATCCGGTCCGAGATGCGCAGGGCGCCCATCTTGTCGCAGATCTGGATGATGTTGTGCTTCTCGTGCGTGGCGAACGCGACGTGATGCATGCGCGGTCCGTTCCCGCCGGTCAGGGCGGTGTCGTGCACGGTCTGCTTGCGGTGCATCCAGACGGCGTAGGTGACGCCGTCGGAATCCTGGATGTCCTCCGAGACCCGGAACCCGAGATCCTCCAGGTACGCACGGCCGCGCGGCACATCCGGGGTGACCTGGTTGAAGTGGTCCAGCCGGACCAGCTCGCCGGCGGAGTAGAGGTCGTAGCGCTGGGTGAGGCGTTCGACGTGCTCCACGTCGTAGAAGAACTCGTAGGGGAAGCCCAGCGGGTCCTCGACGCGGACGGAGTCGCCGATGCCCTTGGTGAAGCCGTCCTTGCGGCGCTCCACCCGGCAGCCCAACTCGCGGTAGTACGCCTCGGCGGCGTCGACCTCGGCGGGGGACTTCACCCGGTACGCGAACGCGGCCACCGCGGCGATGGGTCCCTTGCGCAGCACCAGGTTGTGGTGGATGAACTCCTCCAGGGAGCGCAGGTAGATGTTGTTCTCGTCTTCCTCGGTCACGTGCAGGCCGAGCAGGTCCACGTAGAACTCGCGGGACTTGGCCAGGTCGGTGACCACGATCTCCATGTAGGCGCAGCGGACAATGTCGGGGGCGGGGACGGAGGGCTTGGGGATGATGTTGCTCATGGTGTTCTCTCTTCGTTGAGGAGGGGGCAGTGGTTGATGGACGACGACGACGGCGGGCCGGCTGGGGCGGCTGCGTCGCCTAGGCGCCGAATTCGGGCGTGGCCCCGAATTTGGGGGTGTGGACCGTGCCGAGGGTGATGTGCACGGCCTGCTGGTCGGTGTAGAAATCGATCGAGCGGTAGCCGCCCTCGTGGCCCAGTCCGGAGGATTTCACCCCGCCGAACGGGGTGCGCAGATCGCGGACGTTGTGGCTGTTGAGCCAGACCATGCCGGCCTCGACGTTCTGCGAGAAGTTGTGTGCCCGGGTGAGGTTCTGGGTCCAGATGTAGGCGGCCAGGCCGTATTTCGTGTTGTTCGCCAGGGCGAGGGCTTCCTCGTCGCTGTCGAACGGGGTGATCGCGACGACGGGGCCGAAGATCTCCTCCTGGAAGATCCGCGCGTCCGGGGCGACGTCGGCGAACACGGTGGGCGCGATGTAGTTGCCTTCCGGGAGGTGGTCCGGGCGGCCGCCGCCGGCCAGCAGCCGGCCCTCGGTCTTGCCGATCTCCACGTAGGAGGCCACCTTGGCGTAGTGCTCCGGGTGGACCAGCGCGCCGACCTCGGTCTTGGGATCGTGCGGGTCGCCGACCACGATGTTCTTCGCGCGGGCGGCGTACTTTTCGCAGAACTCATCGTAGACGGGGCGCTCCACCAGGATGCGGGATCCGGCGGTGCAGCGCTCGCCGTTGAGCGAGAAGACCCCGAACAGGGCCGAGTCGATCGCGGCGTCCAGGTCGGCGTCGGCAAAGACGACGCAGGGGGACTTGCCGCCGAGCTCCATGGACAGGCCCTTGAGGTTCGCTGCGGCGTTGCGGAAGATGGTCTGCCCGGTGGTGGTCTCGCCGGTGAAGGAGATCAGCGGCACGTCCGGGTGCTTCACCAGCGCGTCGCCGGCTTCCTCGCCGAGGCCGTTGACCAGGTTGAACACCCCGTCCGGCAGGCCGGCGTCCTTGAAGATCTGCGCCCACAGCGAGGCCGAGAGCGGCGTGAACTCCGCCGGCTTGAGCACCACGGTGTTGCCGGTGGCCAGCGCCGGGGCGAGCTTCCAGGACTCCAGCATGAACGGGGTGTTCCACGGGGTGATCAGGCCCGCGACGCCGATCGGCTTGCGGTTCACGTAGTTGATCTGCGCGCCGGGGACCTTCATGGCGTCGTCGAACTGCGCCACGATCAGGTCCGCGAAGAAGCGGAAGTTCTCCGCCGCGCGCAGCGCCTGGCCCTTGGCCTGGGTGATCGGCAGGCCGGTGTCGAAGGTTTCGAGTTCGGCGAGCCGGGCCTCCTGGGCCTCGACGGCGTCGGCGATCTTGTTCAGGATGCGGGCGCGTTCGCGCGGCTTCATCTTCGGCCACGGGCCGTTGGTGAACGCTTCGCGGGCGGCGGCGACGGCGAGGTCGATGTCCTCTTTCTGGCCGGCCGCGGCGGTGGCGTAGTTGGTGTTGGATACCGGGTCCAGGACGTCGAAGGTCTTGCCGCTGACGGAGTCGACGAACTCTCCGTTGATGTAGTGCTGGATGTAGGTGGTGAGGTCCTGCGGGATGTAGTGGGTGGTGGTTTCAGGGGCAGTGAACGTCATTGTTTTCCTTACTGAACTGATGTTGCGCTGAACTGATGTTGCGGCGCTGATTGCTGCAGCGCGGGGTCACGTGCGGCCCGTGCGGGGCCCTTAATGGGCGCTGACGGACCCCGCGTTGCTTTGGGCGAGGTAGGCGTCCAGGGTGGCGGAGCGGTGCAGGCGGGCGGCTTTTTCGATCACGTCGGCGTCGGCGGCGGACTCGATGAGCCGGAGCAGGGCCTCGTGTTCGTCCACCGATTCGTGGGCGCGGCGGGGGACAAAGCGGAACGTGGAGGACCGCAGCGACGCCAGCCGGTTCCAGCCCCGGTGGACCAGGTCCAGGATGTGCGGGTTGGGGCAGTGCTCGAACAGGATGCTGTGGAAATCCTGGTTCAGCCGGGTGAACCGGACCGGGTCGAAGTGCTCCAGGCATTCGCGCAGCTCGGCGTTGACCGCCCGGGCCCGGGCCACGTCGGCCGGCCCGATCAGGGGAGCGGACAGGGCCGTGGCGGCGCCCTCGACGATGCTGAGGGTCTGCATCGTGTAGAGGTACTCGGTCGGGTCGATCCCGGCGACGGTGGCTCCGACGTTCCGCTCGAACTTCACCAGGCCCTCGGCCTCGAGCCGGCGGATGGCTTCGCGGACCGGCACCACACTGACGCCCAGGTCCTCGGCGATCTTGGCCAGCACCAGCCGGTAGCCGGGGGAGTAGCTCCCGTCCACGATCCGGGCCTTGACGGCCGCGTAGGCCTGCTCGGATTTGCTGGCGGTGTTATTCATTGGCTTTGCCGGCCTCCCAGTTCACGTAGCGGGCCCGCCACTCGGCGTTCAGGGGGTAGAGCCCGTCCACGCTGTGACCCTGCTGCACCATCTCGGTGATGAACGCCTCCTCGCGCTCCTGGGCAATGGAATCGTCCGCGAGTTCCGCGGCCAGCGCCGGCGGGATCACCAGGATGCCGTCCGCGTCGGCCACGATGATGTCCCCGGGCTGCACCGTGGCGCCGCCGCAGGCGATCGTGATGTCCGTGTCCCACGGGATGTGTCGGCGGCCCAGGACGGCGGGGTGCGGGTTGGCGTAGTAGGTGGGCATGTCCATCGCGGCGACGGCGGAGAAGTCCCGGACGCCGCCGTCGGTGATGATGGCGGCGGCGCCGCGGACCTGGGCGCGGAGGGCCAGGATGTCGCCGATGGTGCCGGTGCCCTTTTCGCCGCGGGCCTCCATGACCAGGATCTCGCCCGCGTTGACGGAGTCGATGGCCTTCTTCTGGGCGTTGAAGCCGCCGCCGTGGGTCTTGAAGAGGTCCTCGCGGTTGGGCACATAGCGCAGGGTCCGGGCCAGGCCCACGATCCGCCTCTCCGGACGGGTGGAGGTGAGGCCGTCGATGCTGACGTTGTTCAGGCCGCGCTTGCGCAGCTGGGAGGACAGGGTGGCGGTGCAGACGCTTTCCAGCTTCGCCTTCAGCTCCGGGGTCAGGACAGGTACGACGTCGGCGGCCGGCGCCTCCGCCGACGGGACATGCTCGACGGCGGCGAGCCCGGCCGCCGCGCGGGAGCCGTAGGCCTCCTCGCGCTGCAGGTCATCGGTCCTGGGCTGCGCACCGAAGTCACCGAACGGCATCGTGCCTTCCGCCACCAGGGTAACCAGCCGGCCCGTTGTGAGGCCGCCGGCAGCGGCGCCACCCGCCGTCGTCGTCTCGGCGCCGACGCCGGCACTAACCTCAACCTCGACGACGTCGCCCGGCTTGGCCACCGACGCCCCGGCGGGGGTGCCGGTGAGGATGATGTCGCCCTCCTCGAGGGTGAGCAGCTGGGACAGGTCGGCGACCAGGCGGGCGAAAGGGAAGAGCAGGTCCCCGGTGGTGTCGTCCTGGACCAGCTCGCCGTTGTGCCAGGTGCGGATCCGCAGCCCGGCGGGGTCCACGGCGTCCGCGGCGATCAGTCCCGGGCCCACGGGGGTGAAGCCGTCGCCGCCCTTGGACCGGAGGTTGGAGCCCTTGTCCGCCCAGCGCAGGTCGTAGACGCCGAGGTCGTTGGACGCCGTGACCCACTCGACGTGGTTCCAGGCGTCCTCGATGCCCACTCGGCGGGCGGGCTTGCCGATGATCAGCGCGATTTCGCCTTCGTAGCCGAGGAGCTCGCAGCCGGCCGGGCGCTCCACCGTCGAGCCGCTGAGGGCCAGGGACGACGAGGGCTTCAGGAAGTACGAGGGCTGCTCGGGGGTGCGGCCGCGCTGGGCCGCCCGGCTGGGGTAGTTGATATGCACCGCGATGACCTTGCGGGCCGCTGCCAGGGTGTGGTCGGTGACCTGTTCCAAGAATGACTCCTCATCGAGTACGAAATCGTATACGAAGACTATTGCCCAGGAATCGCGGATCGTCAACCCCCGTTCCGGCGGATTTGAAGAGCGCTTGTAACCCACGTCATATCTGCGTACAGTTTTGGATGAGACCGAAATTCTATTATTGAACGTCAAGTTCTATTATCGAACACGCGGCGGCGGCGACTAAAGCCATCCGGCGAAATGCCACCCCCGCAGTGCCCACAACGAAGTGAGGAAAGCCCGTGCAGTTCCACCACCACGGTTACGTATCCGGTGACCCGCGAGTCCACCCTGCCGCCGGCGTCGGCATCAACCGGCCCACAGACCTTCCCGACGAGGTCGACGTGCTCATCGTGGGCACCGGGCCCGCGGGCATTGTCACCGCCGCGCAGCTGTCCCAGTTCCCGGGCGTCACCACCCGGATCGTGGAGCGCCGCGGCGGGCGCCTGCCCATCGGCCAGGCCGACGGGATCCAGGCCAGGAGCGTCGAGACCTTCCAGGCTTTTGGCTTCGCCGAGCGGATCATCGCCGAGGCGTACCGCATCACCGAGATGGCCTTCTGGAAGCCGGACCCCGCCGACCCGTCCAAAATCGTCCGCGCCGCCCGCGCCAAGGACGACACCACCGGCATCAGCGAATTCCCGCACCTGATCGTCAACCAGGCCCGCGTCCTGGATTACTTCGCCGAGTTCATGGCGAACGCGCCTACCCGTATGGCCCCCGACTACGGACTGGAGTTCCGGAGCCTGGCGGTCGACGACGGCGCGGAGCACCCCGTCACCGTCACCCTCGTCCACACCGCCGGCCCCGACGCGGGCCGGGAGCGCACCGTGCGGGCGAAGTACGTCGTCGGCGCGGACGGCGCCCGGAGCAAGGTCCGGGACTCGATCGGCTGCACCCTCGCGGGCGACCAGGCCAACCACGCCTGGGGCGTCATGGACGTCCTCGCCGTCACCGACTTCCCGGACATCCGCACCAAGTGCGCGATCCAGTCCGGCACCGGCGGCAGCATCCTGCTGATCCCCCGCGAGGGCGGCCACCTCTTCCGGATGTACGTCGATCTCGGCGAGGTCGACAAGGAGGACAAGGGCGCCGTGCGCAGCACCACCATCGAGCAGATCATCGCCCAGGCGAACGAGATCCTCCACCCCTACAAGCTCGACGTCCGCAATGTCGCCTGGCACAGCGTGTACGAGGTCGGCCACCGCCTCACCGACCGGTTCGACGACGTGCTGCCGGAGCAGCAGGGCACCCGCACGCCGCGCGTGTTCATCACCGGCGACGCGTGCCACACGCACAGCGCCAAGGCCGGCCAGGGCATGAACGTCTCCATGCAGGACGGCTTCAACCTTGGCTGGAAGCTGGGGCACGTGCTCGAGGGCCGCAGCCCGGAGAGCCTGCTGTCCACGTATTCCGCCGAGCGCCAGGTCATCGCGAAGAACCTCATCGACTTCGACAAGGAGTGGTCGACGCTCATGGCGAAGAAGCCCGAGGAGTTCAACAGCCCCTCCGAGCTCGAGGACTTCTACGTGAGCACGGCCGAGTTCCCGGCCGGATTCATGACCCAGTACACCCCGTCGATGCTCATCGGCGAGGCCACCCACCAGGACCTGGCCGCCGGGTTCCCCGTCGGCAAGCGCTTCAAGTCCGCGCCCGTGGTGCGGGTCTGCGACACCAACCCGCTGCACCTCGGCCACCACGCCACGGCGGACGGCCGGTGGCGGATCTACGTTTTCGCCGACGCCGCGGCGCCCGTAGCCCAGGGCACGGGGCAGTCCGGTGCGGGCTCGCCGGTCGCCGAGTTCGCCGACTGGATCGCGAACGCGCCGGACTCACCGCTCGCCGCCACCCCCGAGGGGGCCGACCGGGATGCGTGGTTCGACGTGAAGGTGATCTACCAGCAGGACCACACGAGCATTGACATCGGCGCCGTGCCGGCGGTGTTCAAGCCCTCCGTGGGTCCGTTCCAGCTCACCGACTACGAGAAGGTCTACGGCACGGATCCGGCGGCGGACATCTTCGAGCTGCGCGGCCTGGACCGCGGCGGCGTCGTGGTGGTGGTGCGCCCCGACCAGTACGTGGCACACGTCCTGCCCCTGACGGCGACGGCGGAACTCGGCGCGTTCTTCGCACCCCTGCTGCAGGCGGGCAAGCGTGCCCCGGAACTCCAGGACCACGCGGGCTAGGCGCCTCCGCGTTCACTCCGCGGCAATTTCCGCTGCGGTTAACGTCCCATGACGCGCGAACGGACCAGCGCTACGCGTATCCCCGTAGCGCTGGTCCGTTCGCGCGTCGCCAGCCCGAAACCGCAGCGGATTTCTGCTCGCGGGTCGTCAGTGCGGATCCGCCGCGGGGCCTGCCTTCAGATGACGCTGTTGTCTCCTAGGCTGGGACCATGACTTCCCCGGACGCGCTGAACAGCAACCGCACCCTGGCCCGTGTCGCGTCCATCCTCGACGCGGTGGATGGCGAGGCGGTCTCGGCCACCGTGCTGGCCAAGAGATCGGGACTTTCGGTCTCCACGGCCCACCGGCTCGCCCTGTCCATGGTCGAGTACGGATTCCTGCGCCGGACCGAGTCCGGGGAATTCCGGCTGGGCCACCGTTTCGTCCGCAATGCCATGGAGCAGGCGGCCCTTCCCCGGCTGGCCGAACTCCAGCGCAGTACGGGGGAAACCGCCCAGCTCTGGGTGCGCCGCGGGGACGAGCGCGTCTGCCTCCTCAGCGTGGACAGCGACCATGAACTGAAGGCCTCGCTGCCGTCCGGCTCCCGGCTTCCGCTTCCCGCGGGTTCCAGTGGCAAGCTGCTGGCGGAGGACCCCGATGCCCTGGCCAGCATTGAACAGCACGGCTGGGTTGAATCCACCGGAGTCCGGACGCCCGGTCTGGGCTCCGTCAGCGCCCCGGTTATGGTGCGGGGACGCCTGCTCGCCAGTGTCTGCCTCGCCGTTCCGCTGCCCAGGGTTTCGGAGTCGCCCGGGCGGGATTTTGGCGCGGCAGTGATTGCCGCAGCCGGACAGATCGCGGCGGACCTCGAGCAGAGCCCCAACACCTAAAGGGAGGGCTAGTGTGGTGCCATGTCTAGCAAATTAGCGGTTATTGCCATCGACGCGATCCGTCCACGGGTGGTGGCCGACTTCTGGTGCGCCGTCCTCGGTTGGAACATTGTCGAAGAGGACAGCGACATCATCAGCATCGCGCCGCAGGATCAAAGCTGGCCTTCCATCGATGTGATCGCGGTGCCCGAGGGCAAGACCATCAAGAACCGGCTGCACTTCGACCTGCGGGCCGACGGCGTGTCCACCGCCGAGGAGCTCGAGCGCCTGCTCGCCCTCGGCGCGCGGCGCATGGACGTGGGCCAGGGCCCGGACGTCAGCTGGGTGGTTCTCGGTGATCCCGAGGACAACGAGTTCTGCCTGCTGTCCCGATCCGTTCAGGACGTCGAAGCTCAGAAATAAAGGTGAGCAGGGCACTGCTCCCGCGGTGCCCACGGCCGCCCAGTCAAGATCCGAAGAACGCGGGTTAGGAGAGACCCTCGAGCCGCTCCTTTGGCCTGCCCGCTCGCGGTCCACGTCGATTTCTCGCAGCACCCCCTTGCTGTGTTCCAGATCACTTGCTAGGGTATTCCCGCTTAATGACATGCGAATCCCACAGGATGGGAACGCTGCCTTCTATCTCAAGGGAAAACCCATAGCCGTGACCGAGAAAAATGATGCAGCTTCAAACTCTCTTCCGCTGGAGGGCATCCGGGTGCTGGAGCTCGGAAACTTCATAGCGGCCCCCTTCGCCGCGCGACTCTTCGGTGACTTCGGCGCAGAAGTCATCAAGATCGAACGCCCCGGCGGCGGTGACGAACTGCGGGACTGGCGCAAGACCCGCGGCGAGACCTCCATGCTCTTCCGCACCATTGGACGGAACAAGAAGTCCGTCATTCTGGACCTGCGCACGCCCGAGGGCCAGGACGCCGTCCGCAAGATCGCCGCCCACTGTGATGTGGTGATCGAGAACTTCCGCCCCGGCACCCTGGAAAAATGGGGACTGGGCCCGGAGGTCCTCACCGAACTCAACCCCGAGGTCATCGTGGTCAGGATCTCCGGCTACGGCCAGACCGGCCCGTACAAGGACCGCGCGGGATTCGGCAGCTCGGCCGAGTCCTTCGCCGGCCTGCGCTACATCACCGGCGAGCCGGACCGCCCGGCCGGCCGTGCCGCCGCCAGCATGGGGGACACCGTGGCCGGCCTCTACGGCACGATCGGGGCCCTGATGCTGATGCTGCAGAAGGCCAAGGGCATCCGGCAGACCGGACCGCAGGTCGTCGACGTCGCCCTCTACGAGGGTGTCTTCAGCCTGCTGGAATCCCTCGTCCCGGACTACGACGCGTACGGCATGATCCGCCAGCGCACCGGCGGGCGCCTCCCGGGAGTCGTCCCGACCGGCAGCTACTCCTGCAAGGACGGGCTGGAAGTCGTGATCGGCGGTAACTCCAACTCCGTCTTCGTCCGCCTCATGCAGGCGATCGGCCGCGACGACCTCGCCGCGGACCAGACGCTGCTCGTCACCGAAGCCCGCAGCTTGCGCGAGGAGGAGCTCAACACCGCCATCTCCAGCTGGACCGGCGAACGCACCCTCGCGGAAGTCCTGGACGAACTGGACATCGCCGGGGTGCCCGCTGGGCCCGTCTACGATGCGCCCAGCATCGCCGAGGACCGCCACTACATCGCCCGGGACATGATCCAGACTCATCAGGTGGTCATCGACGGCGCCCCCGAGTCCATCCGCTTTCCCGGGATCGTCCCGAAAATCCCCGGCCACGAAGGATCGGTCCGGTGGCTCGGACCCGACCTCGGCGAGCACACCGAGGAGGTCCTCCGGGACCTCGCCGGCCTCACCCCGGAACAGCTCGCCGAGGCCCTGCCCGGGAGCGCCAGGCCCGTCCCGCAGGGTGTGGTCTAAATGCGGATCGAAATCACGGACGTCTTCCTCCGCGACGGCCTCCAGGACGTCGACGTCGTTGTTCCCACCGCGGAGAAGCTCGAAACCGCGGCCCGGCTGGTTGCCGCCGGCGTGCGGAGGCTCGAAGTCGCCTCCTTTGTGAACCCCCAGAAAGTGCCGCAGATGGCCGACGCCGAGGCCGTCTTCGCGGGGCTCCCCGTCCGCCAGAACGTGGCCTACACGTCCCTGGCCCTCAACGGCCGCGGGATCCAGCGGGCCGTCGACGCCGGGGCGGAGCACATCGCCGTCGTCACGTCCGCCAGCCAGGCGCACAGTAACGCCAACGCCGGGCAGAGCATCGAAGAAGCCCTGGCCGGTCTCGGCGAGGTGGTGGCCCGGTTCCCCGGGACGGACTTCTTCGCCGGCGTTTCCACCGCGTTCACCTGCCCCTTCGAGGGCGAGATCGCCCCGGAGCATCTGCTACGGGTGGTCCGGGCCTTCAAGGCCATGGGCATCACCACCATCGGCCTCGCCGACACCCTCGGCACCACGCCCACCGAACGGGCCATCGCCGCGGTGGGATACGTCCTGGACGCCGAGCCGGAGCTGCACTATTCGCTGCACCTGCACAACGCGCACGGCCAGGCGCTGGCTACCGTCAGCGCCGCCGTCAGCCTCGGAATCACCCGTTTCGACAGCGCACTCGGCGGGTACGGCGGATGCCCCTTCGCCCCCGGAGCCGCCGGCAACCTCGCCACCGAAGAACTCGTCCGCCACCTGCACGCCGCCGGCCACGACACCGGCATCGACGAGGCACGGCTCGCCGAGACCGTCGCCTTTGCCCGCGAGTCCGTCACCCGGTCACCCGCCCTTTCCAGCTTTTCCGCGTCACACTAAGAACAGGCAAACCCACCTTTTTCGGCACACCGCGCCTCACGGCGCCCTGCCGCTATCCCCTTGGGAGACAAAGATGTCAGTAACCCAGACCAACCCGCAGGATCAAACACCCGCCCCCGGCCCCGGCGCGCCTGGCGCACCCGCCGTCACGGAAGAACGGGTCAGCCCGCCCAAGCCGAACCTCCGCCGCCTCGCGGATTTCCCGGCTCTTTACTACGTCAGCTTCCTGGCCGTCCTGCTCATCGCGGCGGCCACCGACAACCTCCCCGATTCGATGCTGGCAGGCTTTGCCGCGACGATCATCCTGGGCGGGCTCTTTATCTGGATCGGCAACACCGTTCCGGTGCTCCGGGACTTCGGGCTGCCGACCATCCTCTGCACCTTCGTCCCGTCCATCCTGATCTTCGCCGGCGTGATGCCCGAGAACCTCATCGCCGTGGTGCAGAACTTCGTGAAGGGCTACGGGTTCCTCGATTTCTTCGTGGTGACCATCATCGCCGGCAGCATCCTGGGCATGCCCCGGGCCCTGCTGCTCAAGGCCGGTCCGAGGTTCATCGTCCCCCTCATCGGCTGCCTCATCGCGACCTTCTCCATCATCGGGCTGCTCGGACTCGTCACGGGCTTCGGCTTCATCGAAGGCATCCTGTTCATCGCCGCGCCCATCATGGCCGGCGGCCTGGGCGTCGGCGCGCTGCCGATGTCGGAAATGTATGCCGCCCGGACCGGCGGCAGCTCCGCGGACTTCATGGGCGACCTCATGTCCGCCGTGGTCATGGCCAACATCGTCTGCATCCTGATCGCGGGCATCTACAACGGCATCGGCAAACGCGGCATCCAGCCCTTCGTCGGATTCAACGGCCACGGCGAGCTGATGCGCATCAAGGGCAAGGCCGGGGACCTGACCTCACCGCCGAAGAAGGACGCCGCCTCGTTCCTGTCCCTCGGCAAGGGCCTGGCCATCGCCGGCATCCTGTTCATCGTCGGCAACCTGGTCGCCGCCTTCATTCCCGGCCTGCACCCCTACGCCTGGACCATCATCATCGCCGCCGCCATCAAGATCTTCGGCCTCTTTCCGAAGGAACTCGAAGACGCCAGCTCCGAGTGGGGCGACATGATCGGCGCCTTCCTCATCCCGGCACTGCTCGTGGGCGTCAGCATCACCTACATCAACATCGAGGAAGTCCTGCAGTCACTGTCCAACCCGATGTTCATCCTCCTGACCATCGCCACCGTCCTGGTCGCCACCCTGTCCTCGGGGATCCTGGGCTGGCTGGTCAAGCTCAACTTCGTCGAAGCCTCCATCACCCCCGGCCTGGTCATGGCCGACACCGGTGGAAGCGGCGACGTCTCGGTCCTCAGCGCAGCCGGACGCATGCACCTGATGCCGTTCGCCGCCCTGACCAACCGGATCGGCGGGGCGCTGGTGCTGTTCCTGACATCGCTCCTGGTGCCGTTCTTCGGCTGAGCCCGCTGCAACGTCCGGTCCCGTTAGGGGTACGACGTCGGCGGCCCGCCTAGGATTCGACGGTTCGCCACAGATGGCCGCTATGGGAGTTCCCATGGCGGCCATCTTCGTCAGACGGTGAGCCGCGGGTCCCTCACGCAGCCTGCTGCCCTTCAAACGGGGCAAGATTCTCGTCACCGTACTGCTGCCGTCAGAACCAGGCTAGAGGCGAAGAGCATCGGCAAAAAAGACAGTTTGCTTATCAAGTAGTCTACGCTTAGAGTCTACATTGTAGACAAGTTGCTTGGACGGGCCTCCTCGAACCCGGAGACCCAGCCCGGCAGCGCACTTTCCCCGGGTCTGCGGTGACGCAGCAACCCGGGATCCTGCTTCAATGCCGCGTGCACGGCCTCGAAGCTTAGCTGCTGTAGCCACGCGGCGGCACAAGATGCACCGCAAGGAAGCGAACCAGCCTTGGCAACTCCTCAAAACATGGCAATCCCTGCCGCGCGCGGACCGATCAGCGCCGGGCTCTTCCGGCTGCTCGCCGGCAGCCCCGGAGACGATCCCGCGGCGTTGGGCGCCCTGCAGGATCTCGTTGCAGCACAGCTGCCGCTCACCGATGACATCATCGACGACGGCGACGTGCAACTGAGCCTCTTCTGCCTCTACGAGCTGCACTACGGCGGCCTCGACGGCGTGACCGACCGCTGGGAATGGAACCCCGGTCTGATCGCCCTCCGGCAGCTGATCGAGGAACCGTTCGAGCAGGCGCTGCGCCATGCGGCCCGCCCCTACGCCGGTGAAGTCCGGCCTGATTCCGCCGCGGGCCTAGACAGCGACGCGGTGGCGGACATCCTGTTCGGGCTCGCCGCACAGGAGGGCGGACCGGGCATGTCCCGGCACGTCGCCAAGAAGGCGACCCTCGAGCAGCTCCGCGAATTCCTGATCCACAAATCGATCTATCAGCTCAAGGAAGCCGACCCGCACACCTGGGCGGTCCCGCGGCTGCACGGACGGGCCAAGGCCGCGCTGGTGGAGATCCAGGCCGACGAGTACGGCGGCGGCCGCCCGGACCGCATGCACAGCACACTCTTCGCCCGGACCATGCGCGGGCTCGGGCTGGACGACCGTTACGGCGCCTACGCGGACGCCGTGCCGCCCATCTCCCTCGCCTCGGTCAACGTGATGTCCCTCTTCGGGCTGAACCGCAGACTCCGCGGAGCCGTCGCAGGGCACCTGGCGATATATGAGATGACGTCGTCCCGGCCGAACCAGCTGTACGGGAACGGTTTCAGGCGCCTCGGATTCGGGGCCGATGTGACCGGGTACTTCGACGAGCACGTCGAGGCGGACGCCGTCCATGAACAGATCGCGGGCAGGGACCTGGCTGGCGGGCTCGTGGAGTCGGAGCCGGACCTTTTCCCGGACGTCCTGTTCGGCGCGACGGCGGTGATGGCCATCGACGCCCGCGTCACCTTGCACATCATGGGGGCGTGGGACGACGGCGAATCCTCGTTGCGCGCGTCAGTGCCCGCCGCCGCGGTCTGACCCGCCCCGGCCCTTCAAACCCCAGACAGTGAGCATCGATGAACCAGACCCCGCCTGAATCGTCCAACGAGAACTCCATCGTCGTCTGCCCCGACGGACCGATCCTGGTGCGCGGCGACTTCGAGATCGTCACGCCGTCCGGGGAACCCGTGCCCCGGCAGCGCAAAACCGTGGCCCTCTGCCGCTGCGGCGCCTCCGCGATCAAACCCTTCTGCGACGGCACCCACAAACTGATCGGCTTCCGGACCGAAATCCCCGGCAAGCCTGGGAAGACCGAAAGCCCCTGACCCTTGGGCGGATGAGGAAAGCCTCCGCGCGAGTCGAGGACTCAAGCGCGGAGGCTCCCGGCTCTCCAAGCTGGGGGGACTGGAGAGCCGATGTAAGTCTACTAGCGTGCCCGATGTCCTGGCCGCTGGAGATGCGACATTTTCTGTCACCGCTGGGGAGGTGCTGTTTCCTCCCGTGGGACAGGACGTTCATTCGGCGGGGTTGGTGAGCCGGGGGTCGAGTCCGTATTGTGCGGGGGCGCCGAGGTGGTCTCGGAGGGTGGTGCCCTCGTAGTCGAGGTGGAAGAGCCCGCGCTCCTGCAACAGGGGAACGACTTCATCGACGAAGGTGTCGATTCCGTCTTCGTTGACGTCGATGGACACCCAGAAACCGTCGCAAGCACCGGCTTCGAACCATTCCTGCAGGTGGTCGGCTGTCACCGACGCAGGACCCACGGGGGTGGGGTGGTAATCGATGACTCCGTGCGCCAGTACGTCGCGGATCGTCCACCCTTCGCGGGCGATCTCCAAGGCGCGCGAGGAGCGGGGATCGAAGGGGCTGGGGCGCGCAGCGGCCAGCTGGGAGGGGGTTAGTGGCTGGTCCAGCTGACTGATATCCAGAGTCAGTCCCAGCATCGAACCCAGGTACGGGACGCGGGCTAGGGAGGTGTGCTCGCCTAGGGCGACGCGGCGGTCCAGTGCGGCCCGCTTGGTGGCGGCGATGGCCGGCATTACCCCGGCGAAGAATTTCACCTCGTCGGGGTTGCGTCCTGCCCGGCGCGCGGCTCCGCGGATCGCCTCGCGCTGATTGCGTGCGTCCTCAATGGTGAACACCGCACCGATGACCGCGCTGGCGTAGCGGCCGGCCAGCTCCAGTCCGTTCTCTCCACCTCCGGCGGAGAAGATGACCGGTTGGCCCTGCTCGGAGGGTGGGATGGGCAACGGTCCCCGGGAGGCGACGTGCTCGCCTTGCATGTTGATTGGTTGGATTTTCGCCGGGTCGGCGAACTGTCCGGTCGTTGTGTCTTTGATCCAGGCGTCCTGCTGCCAGCTGCCCCACAGCGCCTGGGTGATCTGGATTGTCTCGTGGGCGCGCTGGTAACGCTGCGGTCGTGGGGCGATGCGCTGTCCGAAGTTGGCGGCAGATGCGGGGTCGCTGGTCGTCACCGCGTTCCAGCCGGCCCGACCACGGCTCATCACGTCGAGGGCCTTGAACTGACGGGCGAGGTTGTAGGGCTCGTTGAAGGTCGTGGAGCCGGTAGCCACGAGGCCGATGCGCTCGGTCTGACGGGCGATGGCCGCCAGCGTCATCATGGGTTCGAGGGCGAGCATCGGCGACTCACGGTCCACGTCCGCCTGCAGCGCCAGGAAATCGGGGAGGAACAGGAACGCGAACTTCCCGCGTTCGGCGGCCTGGGCGTAGCGTACCTGGGCGTCGAAGTCGGTGTAGTTGGCGGGGTCGACGCCGGGAGCCCGCCAGGCGGAGCCCTGCGATCCGTACCCGTTTCCGAGATGCATGCCAAGGATCATCTGTGAATTGGTCAAGGTGTCTCCTCGTGGTGCGCGGCGCGGTTGATCGCCACGGTCTCATCCAGGGACGGGGCTTCCGTGAGTGAGCCGAAGTGCTCCATCAGTCGATCCCGGGTAATAGACGCCTTGTCCTTCTCCGCCGCGGCAAGAGCCTCACCGAGCTCCTCAAGGTTAAGCTCGGTGCAATATGCGGGCGTACCGGGTTGCTGGCGCCACGATTCAGCGAGGACGCCAGCATCGAACGGATCGAAGCCCGTGTCGTCGACCAGCTGCATGACTGTCCTGCGGGCCACGTCCGAATCGGCGGCGACTGGTATCGCGATGCGATCCGGTGCCCCAGCGGGGCGCCCCTTCGTCTGCTGCGTTGCGGCAAGCGCTGCGTTCCACGCCTTCACAATCGGCCTGCCGAGATGCTCCTCGGTCCAGACGCTCTCGACCTGGCCGTTGTCGACTGCCTGGACGGGGCCGTTCATAGAGGGATAGTAGTTCGAGGTGTCGACGATCACTGTGTCGTCGGCGGCTTTCGCGAGGAGGTCAGCGAGTTCGGGTTGCTTCGAGAAGGGGATCGACAAAATAATCACGTCCCTGTCCTCGATTGCGGATTCCGCATCCACTGCGCGGGTACCTGTAGCGAGTACCTCGGTGGCGACGTCCTCGGGGCCGCGGGCGTCCACGACGAGAACGTCATGTGCGGCTTCGCTGAGCCGGCGTGCGAGGTTGCCGCCGATGACTCCGGCGCCGATTACGGAAATTTTCATGGGTGTCTCTCCAGTAGTTCTGACCTGCCCACCTCACGCTGGCGACCAGCTGGTCACATGATCGGGCATAATGTACGTGTAAGTGCGTACATCTACCGTAGCCTATGTACGCGTGAGTGTGTACATAGGCTGCGGATCACGGCTCGAAATTAGGGAGGAGGATCATGGCTAGTCGTTTGGCGAACCCACTGACCATTCCGGCGGAGGAAGACATCGATCTGTTCGAGGTCATGTCGGCGTTGGCTGACCCTGTCCGACGGGCGATCGTGTACTCCATCGCCGGGGATCCTGGCAGGGCATGCAGCGGTTCTGACTACGGCGTTTCAAAGTCGGCGCTGACCCGCCACTGGCGCATTCTTCGGGAGACGGGCATCATCAAGCAGGAAGTAGAAGGTACCCGGCACCGAAACTGGCTCCGCAGCGACGAGCTCGACCGCCGCTTCCCGGGCCTGTTGTCGCTCGTACTCCAAGAGCACGAGCCGGGCACCGCTCCGATCAAATAGCGGAACAGACTGAGCTAGGACTGCTGCTTCTGAAGCAGGGAGCGAAGTTCGTCCGCGGTCGGGGGATTCGCACCAGCCCGTCGTACCGTGATCGCGGCCGCCATGGCGGCCGTACGCCCGAGCCGCTCCAGGACAGCCGGCGCCAGGCCATCGGTTCCGCGGGTGAGGAGGCCAAGGATCAGGGCGGACATGTACGAGTCGCCTGCCCCGATGGTGTCCACGACTTTCGATTCGACGGCCGGGATGTTCATGCGGGTCGCGGCTGTTGCAAGGAGCGAACCGGGGTGATGACTGCCAGGTCTGCGCCCAGGTGCAGGATGTGTGTGGCGGTCTGGTCCAAGTCTTGGCCCGGGTAGAGCCAATCTGCGTCCTCGTCGCTGAGCTGGACGATGTTGGTGAGGTGGACAAGGTCTTCGAAGATGGACACGGCTTCGGCGTGGCTGCCGAGCAGGGCGGGCCTGATGTTGGGGTTGTAGGTGACCGTGCATTCGGAAGCGCACTGCTGCAGGAGTGACTTGACCGCGTCGGCGCCCGGGGCGAGGAAGGTGGCAAGGGAGCCGGTGTGAACTATTTTCGGGACGACGGCGGGAACCAGCGGCTGGATGTCCCAGGCGACGTCAAAGCCGTAACTCGCTGAGCCGTCCGGGGCGACGGTTGCTGTGGCCGTCGACGTCCTGCCGGGCGAGCCCGAACCCGGGAGCAGTGTGACGCCGGCGCGGCGCAGGTGTCTGCCGATGGCAGCGCCGCTGGCGGCATCGGGGTTGTGCATGTGGTGTCTTTTCTGCTGGAAAGCGTTACGCGAATTGAGTGACGTCGAGGCGGTTGATGGTTGCTGTACCGCCGATCGCATAGACAGCGACGTCGGTGCTGGAGTCGGCCGGAAAAATCAATTCCGTCATGGTGACCTGGCCACTCTGGGCGAACACTTCAACGGAGCAGCGGTCCACGTAAACGGTGAGATCGTAGGACCCTTCCGCTGTCAGCACGGGGGCGCTGTCGACGGAGGCGAAGGATTCGTGGAAATCTGTGTCCCCGGAGTCCCGGCGGTCAACGAGCAGGGTTCCTTCGGCCGGCCGGATGCCAATACGCGTACCGCGGGCTCCGTCACCGCGCACCACCAGCCCGAATTCCTCGGCAGTTCCCGGGGTGAGGGTGACATCGATGCGCTGGACGCTTCCGGCGGCACCTTCCAAGATGTGGGTGCCGTCGGCCAGTTCGGTGTCCGTGAGGCTGAACGATTGGCCTGCCTCCGGAAGCGCGGCGAAATCGCCGGCGGTCTTTTGGATCAGACGACGCTTTCCGTCGATGGTGTGGAGGGATATTTCGCGGGCGAGTGTCATGGGGCTGCGCCACGGTGTGGTGGGGATCTGGTTGGCGTATTCCCAGTTGTTCATCCACGCGATCATGAGGCGGCGGTTGTCGGGGGCGTCGCTGAAGGAGACGGCGGCGTAGTAGTCCCGGCCCCAGTCCAGCCACTGGTACTCGCCCAGCCGGGAGGGATCCTGGAGACCTTCGGTTACGGTGGTGGCCGAGGCGAACGTGGTCCCGTCGAAGTCGCCCACGAAGTACTGGCCGGCGGAGCCCTTGTTGGGTCCGCCGGGGTTGAGGTTGACGGTGAGGACCCACTGCGGGTTGGCCGGGTCGCCGTCGAGGGGGAGGGGGAACAGGTCGGGGCATTCCCAGACGCCTCCGGTGGCGTTGGCCGGGCCGAAGGTGCTGAGATACTCCCAGTCCCGGAGGTCGTCGGAGCGGTAGAGCACCACCTGGAAGTCTTGGGCTTCCACGGCGACCATGACCCAGTAACTGCCGGCGCCGCCGTCGTACCTAATAACTTTGGGGTCGCGGAACTCGGCTGATCCGCGCGTCAGCACGGGGTTGGCGGTGTGTTTGGTCCAGGTGTAACCGCTGTCCAGGCTATAGGCGAGCGACTGGGCCTGGATTCCGGGGTGTGCGGAGCCGGGCTTGAAGGCGCTGGTGTAGACGGCTACCAACGGCGGGGCCGAGCCGGTGCCGAATCCGCTGGTGTTGTCCGTGTCGAAGACGATGCTGCCGGAGAAAATGTCCTCGTTTTCGTCGCAGGGGATGGCGACGGGGTGTTCGGTCCAGGTGAGCAGGTCCGTGGACGTGGCGTGCCCCCAGGACATGTTTCCCCAGACGTTGTCCAGAGGGTTGTTCTGGTAGTAGAGGTGATAGACGCCTTCATGGAAAATCAGGCCGTTGGGATCGTTGAGCCAGGTGTTCCGGGCGGCGTAGTGCAGGGCCGGCCGGAAGGTGTCGGCCGTGGTGGCGGTCGCGGCTGTCATGAAGGGGGTCTCGTTTCTGTGCAGGCATGGGGAGAACCCTGGCAAAGGGTTCCCTGAGGCGTGGGTGGGCCGGCGCGCACGCCGGCCCACCCACTAGGACGGAGCTAGGAGTTCTTCTTGTAGCGGTCGTAAGCCTGCTGGTAGACCTCGATCATCTTCTCGGCACCGACGTTCTTGAGCTGGGAGACGTAGCCGTCCCATTCCTGGTCGATGCCGCCGGAGACAATCCATTTGGCGACGTTCTGCTTCACCAGTGAGGTGGTGTCGGTCTGGATGGTGCTGATCTGCTGGAGTTCCTCGTTGGACAGCGCGACCGGGGGGTAGCCGTCGTTGCCGGCGAAGGGCTGGTAAATTTCGGTGACGGTTTTCTGGCG
Source organism: Pseudarthrobacter ribosi (assembly GCF_055412865.1). NCBI lineage: Bacteria > Bacillati > Actinomycetota > Actinomycetes > Micrococcales > Micrococcaceae > Pseudarthrobacter > Pseudarthrobacter ribosi. The sequence goes on from NZ_JBVAYZ010000015.1 coordinate 68,377, forward strand.
TTCCGCGGCGCGCGGCTCGGGTGCGACGACGGTGGTGAAGTTCTCTGCCGTGTTGGCCTTCGGGCCGCCCGGGGCGACCTTCTGGCGGCGTTCGCCTTCGGACGTTCCGGCCGGGGCCGGGATCTGGGTCAGCAGGCCGCTGGCGTCCTTCTGCAGGGTTTCACCGATCGGTCCCCAGTTGGCCTGGGCGGACTGGATGGGGTCATAGAGGTTGTCGGCCCAGCGGATGGTGGCTGCGGGGTACTTGTTGGCCCGGGTGATGGCGAAGGCGCCGCGGGCGATCTCCTGGTTGTTGGCCTGGCTGGCGATCTGTTTGCCGTCCACGCCTTCGAGTACCGGCACGAGCGAGTAGTTGGCGGCTCGGTCCGCACCGACCATCTCGGGGACTTCCCACCACACGAAGGAGCCCAGGTTTTCCGTGGCGGCCTTGCCCTTGGCAAGGTAGGCCTTGTCGTCCTGCGAGAAGGATTCGGGGTCGATCAGGCCTTCCTGGTACCACTCGTGCAGGGTCTGGATGGCCTTTTTGTAGCCGTCCTGGGTGGGGGTGAAGATGACTTTGTCGTCCTGGACGATGCGGTGGTCCATGTTGTCCGGCACTCCGCCGAGGGCGGCGATCAGGTCAACGATGTCCCCGCACCAGGAGCCGGGCATAAAGCTCAGCGGTATGGTCTTCCCGGTCCCGGAGGCGTCCTGGGTCTTGAACGCGAGCAGGGCGTCATGGAACTCGTCGATTGTCTTCGGCATCGGGATGTTGAGTTTCTTCAGCCAGGCGGTGTTGATGGCGAGTTCGTTGGGGAACTGGACCAGGCCGAGTTCCTCGACGGAGGGCAGGGAGTAGATGTGCCCGTCCGAGGACGTGATGGCTGCCTTGATGTCGGGTCGGGCAGCGAGCAGCTTGGAGAGATTGGGCGCGTTCTTCTCGATGAGTCCTTCGAGCGGGATGAGGGTGCCGCTGGCGGAGTACGTGGCGATCTCGGCGTCGGTCAGGCCGGTGTTGAAGAACGCGTCGGGCAGGTCACCGCTGGCCAGGATGAGGTTCTTCTTTTCCTGGAAGACCGTCTCAGGCAGGTTTTCCCAATTGACGTGGATGTTGGTGGCTTTTTCCCATTCCTGCACCACAGTCATGGTGTTGTAGTCCGGGGCCAGGGCGGACTTGGTCCCGGAGAAGGTCAGGTCGAGCTGTTTGCTGACGATCGGGAAACCCGTTTCCTGGAATCCGAAGTCGGCGGAGGAGTCCTTGACCTCCGTGGAGCCGGACTTGCCGCCGGAGCAGCCGGTGAACGTCAATGTTCCGGCGAGGACGGCGCCGAGGACGGCGTATTTACGGCTAAATGCCATGGTCATTCCTATTCTGAGGTGGGATTGCTGCCGTCCGAGGGCGGTCGCCCGGGCGGTCGAGAGGGGGAGGGCTATTTGACGGCGCCGATCATGGCGCCCTTGGTGAAGTGCTTCTGCATGAATGGCAGGGCAATCATGAGTGGCAGGCTCGAGACGACGATCATGGCGTACTTGGTGAGCTCTGCGATCCGTTGCGCGGCGGCATAGGATTCGATGTCCCCGCCGGTGGTACCGGTCGATGAGACGTCTGACTGGATGAGGATGTTGCGCAGGACGAGCTGCAGCGGGTATTTGGAGTCGTCGTTCAGGAAGATCAGTGCGTCGAAGAACGAGTTCCAGTGCGCCACGACGTGGACCATGATCATGAGCATGATCAGCGGTTTGGACAGCGGCAGCACCATCTTGAAGAAGAAGGTGAAATCGTTGGCTCCGTCCATCTGGGCGGCTTCGCGCAGTTCGTTCGGGACGGTGTGTTCAAAGAAGGAACGGGCGATGATCAGGTTCCACACCCCCACCGCCCCTGGCAGGACCACGGCCCAGACGGTGTCCAGCATCCCCAGGTCGCGGACCACCAGGTACTTGGTGATGAGGCCGCCGTCGAAAAACATGGTGATGACGAACAGGAGCATCAGGATCTTGCGGCCCGGCATGTCCTTGCGGGACAGGGCGTAGGCGCCGCAGAGGATCGTGGTGACGCTGATGACGGTCCCCAGGACGGTGTAGACGACGGTGTTGCCCAGGCCGTTCCAGATCCTGCTGTCAGCGAAGATCCGCTCATAGCCCTCCGTGGTCACGCCGGAGGGGAACAGCCAGACCTTGCCTTCGTAGACCGCGTTGGGGTCGCTGATCGAGGCGATCACAATGAAGTACAACGGGTAGACGACGGCGAGGATGGACAGCAGCAGCACGGACGTGGCGGCGATGTTGAAGACGCGGTCGCCGTACTTGTCCCGCAACGTCGGCTTAGGGCGGCGCGGGTTGACGGCCCTGACCGGGTTTTGGATGTTGATCGGGCTGGTTTTCAGAGACATCTCGGCATCACCACAGGGTCGCTTGGTTGGCCCGGCGCGCCACCGTGTTGAAGAACAGCAGCAGCGCCAGGTTGAGGAGGGAGTTGAACAGGCCGATGGCGGCCGAGTAGCTGAACTGCGCCTGCTGCAGACCCGCGTGGTAGACGTAGGTCTGGATGATCTCCGACGTCGAGAGGTTCAGGGGCGTCTGCATCAGCAGTGCCTTCTCGAAACCGACGTTGAGCAGGTTGCCGATGGCCAGAATGAACAGCACCGTAATGACCGGCATGATGCCGGGCAGATCGATGTGCCGGATGCGCTGGAGCTTTGAGGCGCCGTCGACCTTGGCCGCATCGTGAAGCGCCGGATCAATGCCGGCCAGGGCCGCCAGATACACAATCATGGCGAACCCGGCGTTTTGCCAGACATCCGAGATGACGTAGATGGGACGGAACCATTCCGCCGACCCCATAAAGAAGATCGGCTCGCCGCCGGATAATTGGATCGCGTTGTTCACCAGCCCGGACCGGGGGGACAGGACCACGAACATGATGCCCACCACCACGACGGTGGAGATGAACGCCGGCGAGTAGAGCACCGTCTGGGTGAATTTCTTGAACTTCTCGCTTTGGAGCTGGTTGACCAGCAACGCCAGGATGATGGGGACCGGGAAGGCCACCAGCAGACCCAGTACCGCGATCCACAGCGTGTTTCCGATGACCTGGCCGAACTGGTAGGAGTTCACGAACCTGATGAAGTGCGTCAGGCCCACCCAGGGGCTGTCCGAGAAACCGTCCACCGGGTTGTAGTTCTTGAAGGCGATCTGGACGCCGTACATCGGCCAGTACTTGAAGACCAGAATGTAGATGATCGCCGGGGCTAGTAATACGTATAACTGCCAGGCCCGAAGGATTCGTTTCAGCCGAAGCGAAAAAGAAACCCTTCGTTGCGGCAACGGTGCCGCAGCCGGACGCCGGCGTCCGGCCGGGATAATGCGGCTCATGGCATCTCCTTTGGATGTGTCACTGAGTTGCGTTCGATAAGAGGGCATTCCATCAGCTCGACCCGGCCATCGGGTTCCGCGCCTTGGAGGATCAGGTCAACCGCGCGCCGGCCCATGGCGACGAACGGCAATTCAAGGGTTGTCAGTCCCGGGCGAAGGTGCGGCGCCAGAGTTGACTGGTTATCGAAGCCCACGATTGATACATCCTCGGGGATCGAAAGGCGCAGCTCTGAGACGGCCTGATACGCACCCCAGGCCGTTCGGTCGTTTGCGCAGAAGATAGCCGTCGGCGGCTTCGCCGCAGTCATCAGCTCCATCGCGTACCGAAAGCCGTCGTCCTCATTCCCCGCACCGAACCGGATTGCGGCTCGGTCCAACGCCAGTCCGGCTTCCTCGAGGGCCCGGGTGTAACCCTCGTAGCGGCCCACAGCGGCCGGGAGCCCGCTTTCCAGAGTCTCGATGTTGATGAGTCCAACCCTGGAGTGCCCGGCCTCGAGCAGGCGCCGTGTGGCAACATACCCACCCCGCACCTCATCGGGAGCTACGCTCGGAATGCGGCCGGCGCGGTCCTGGGAGTTCAGCACCACCGATGGAACGCCCGCCAGGGCCTCCGGAACTTCCAGCCGGCGGTGGTACATGGCGCCGTAGACCACGCCGGCAACTTTGTAGGAGAGCATGGTGTCCAGGGACGCGGTCTCAAGTTCCTTGTCTCCGCCGGTGTTTACCGTGAGCAGGAGGAGCCCGTCCTCCCATGCGCGCTGCTGCGCACCTTCAATGATGGCGCCGGCAAAAGGAGAGCTGGCCACTGAGTCGCCGATGAATCCGATCATGCCGGCCACGCCTTCGCGCAGCACCTTGGCATGGGCGTTGGTGCGGTACCCGAGCCGGTTCACAGCGTCCCTGACCCGCATGCGGGTCTCTTCGGAGAAGCGCGACCCGGAGGCCGAATTCAGCACCAGCGAGACCGTGGCCTGCGAGACGCCGGCAGCAGCAGCGACGTCGTGCATTGTCGGTCCTGACTTTGGCCGTGATCCAGCCAATGGGCACCTCCTCGGGCCAGTTGCATTGATTGATGGGTTATTCGTATAACTTCGCTCAACTGTAGCGTGCGTCACATCCGGCGTCAACAGGGCGCCAGCCGCCAGGTCAGCGTGCTCCTCGAACGCCACGAAGTCGTCGTCGGGCACCCTATTGGCGGCGGGGCGACGGGCGACAGAGGTGCCCGGCCCCCGCAGCCCCCGCGGCCTACGGCGCCGGCGGGGCCGTGGCCGTCGGGGAGGCCGACGGCGTGGCCGGCGCCGGTGCGGTGGCCGTCCCTGCGGACTGCGTGGGCTGGGCCCCCGCGGGGGCAGTAGCCGTTGAAGTGGCCGCAGGGGCGGTCCCGCCAGGTGCCGGAGTGGCGACCGGAGCGGTTCCCGTGGCGCCGGGAGTGGCACCCGGTGTCCCGCCCGGAGTCGCCGAAGCGGCGCCCGAAGGCGTTGCACCCGGGCTGGCCCCCGGCGAACTGCCCGGAGTGGCCGGGGCCGTGCCGGACGGAACCCGCGGCGTGGCGCTCGGGTCGGACTTGATGATCTCCATGATCTGGAGCTTGAACGCGTCCAGGCGCCCCTGGATCTCCGAGAGCGGCACATCCTCCAGGGCCCGGCCGTACTCCGCGATCTGCTGCCAGAGCTCGTTGAGCTTCGTCATGCCGTCGGCGCTCAGCGGCCCGTCCAGGGTGAGGACCAGCTGGCTGGCCAGGGCGTAGGTCAGGCACCGCACGCAGTTGTAGTTCGCGGCGGCCGAGAGGTTTTCCGGGACGATCACGTCCGTCTGGCCCACAATCAGCACCACCTGGAAGCCCACCGCGACGGCGGCGCAGTCCGCGCAGCTGGCGAAGGCGTAGGCCTCGTTGCGGGTGGTGACGTCCTCGCCGTCGTCGGCCCAGACCAGCGCGAAGGCGACGTCGTAGACGACGGATCCGTCCGTGGTGCTGACGGCGAGCGACTGGTTGCCGTCCTCCTCGGGCGCGGCCGGCTGGTCGAAGGGGAACACCCAGGCCGGCGCGGAAGCGCCGGCGGTTCCGGCGTCGCGCGGCACCAGGACCATGCTGAGCTGCGGGTCCTCCCGCGTGGGCTTTTCCGCGCCGGCGGGCCAGAGCGCCACGGTCCTGCCCGCCCGGCCCTCCCGCAGGCCGGAGGCGGAACCAGCCGGGAAAATCGCGGTGGTGGCGTCGGCCAGGGTGCCGCGCTCGTAGGGCTGGACGGGCCGGTAGCTCTCGCCGCCGGGCCACCAGGCCCAGGCGAGGCCGGCCGTCACGGCGGCGATCACGGCGAGGGCCGTGCCGCGCTGAAGCGCCTTGCCGCGGGTCTTCTGCCACAGGGCCGTGAGCAGTTGCCGGCCCAGCCGGAACAGGATGTAGAAGATCCCCAGGACGGGAAGGGCGACTGCGGCGATCGCCAGGATCCGCACGGCGGCATCGACGATGTCCCCGCCGGCGAGGCTGCTGTTGAACATGGCGTACTGCTTCTGCCCGCTGTCCCACGCGGTACCGAGGAGTCTCGGCAGGGACAGCACCATCAGGACCAGGCTGAAGAGCAGCAGCGGGACGGTGATCAGCACCCAGGCGGTGACCACGGCACGGGCCCACGGCTTGAGGAGCTGCGCCTCCGGGTCCTTCCGGCGCCACGGCAGCAGGCTCAGCAGGGTCGGCTTGATCCGCTGGAACAGGTCCGGAACCCCGGTGGCGTCGGCGAGGATGTGGTAGCCGTCGAAGCGGACCAGCGGCAGCAGTTGCCGGACCATCTGCAGCACCTGCGTCACCACCACCAGCAGGAGCGCGTCGAAGCCCGTGGCCCACCAGATGCCCATGATCGCGACGGCGACGATCGCGTTGAAGTACAGCCCGCCGAGGTCGGTCCGGATGCGGCCGGCGCGGCCCAGGCGGTAGGAATCGGTGACGTCGGTGAAGAACGCGGGCCAGATCAGGTACAGGCCGGTGCCCATGGCCCCGGGGGTGGCGCCGCCGCGGCGGGCGGCCGCCGCGTGCCCGAATTCGTGGAACCCGGCGGACAGCACGGTCACGGCCAGGATCAGCAGCACCAGGCCCGGGTTGGCGAAGGCCTCATGGGTGGCAGAGGCCAGGCCCTTGACCATGAACACCCACCAGCAGGCGGCGAGGAAGGCCGCGGTGACCAGCACCACGATCAGCGGGTTGAAGAGCGTCGCGAAGGGGGCCGTGATCCGGCGGGTGCGCTCCGGGTCGGTGACGGTGTAGCGGAATTTCATCCCGAGCAGCGGGTCGGCCTTGCGGACCTCGGGCTGGGAGCCGTTCGCCAGCTGCAGCAGGCCCAGGGGCAGCAGCTGGGAGTCGATCAGCGTCCGGACGTTGTCGGCGCTGACCAGCCGGCCGAACCCGGCGCTGGCGTGGCTGGCAATTTCCTCGGCGCCGCGGGTGCCGTCGATCGCCTCGAGGACCAGATACAGCAGCCGGGTGAGCTGCAGGGTCTGGCCGTCGGCGCGGCGGACCAGGGACGGCGCCTCGCGGTAGCCCGAACCCTGGGTTTCGCCCAGGAGCTGGACGCCGTCGGCCCGGACCGGTACCGGCAGGGTGCCGGCCACGGCTGCGGGGGCAGCCGGCGCGGAAAAGGCCGGCGGGCCGTCCGTGCTGGACGGCCCGCCGTGCGGTGAACTCATCCGGGGGACTACTGCCGGAGGTCGGACTGCTGGTCGGCCGAGGCCGTGGCTTCGCCCTCAATGGTCTGGTTGATGATCGCGTCCTGCTGCGAGACGGCGAAGGCGTTGCTGTCGATCGAGCCGATGTTGGCGGCGACGGCGGCGTCGATCGGGGCGGCGACGTTGGCATTGGCGGCCACGGCACCGTTGATCGGGGCGGCGATGTCGGCGGAGGCGTCCAGGTCCACGTTCACGTTGAGCAGGTTGGAATTCAGGGCGCCGGCGACGTCGGTCGGCAGGGCGCCGTCCTCGGCCGTGACCTCAGGTTCGCCGGTGTCGCTGCCGTCGGTGCTGCCGGTCTCCTGCTCGATCGTGCTGTCCTGCGCGGACTCGGCGGTGGCGTCGGCTGCGATGCCCTGATTGATGATGACGCCCTGGTCGGAGAGCGCCTGGGCGTCCGAGCCGAAGGACAGGATGTTCGCCGAGGCCGCGGCGTCGATCGGGGCCGCGACGTTGGCGTTGGCGGCGACGGCGAGGTCGATCGGTGCGGCGGCATTGAGGCCGAGGTCCAGGTCTGCGTTGAGGTCCAGGATGGAGGCCACTTCCTTGTCCGGAAGCGCGGTGCCGGCCTCTGCCATCAGTTCATCGTCGCTCAGCGGGGTCATAGCCTGTTCGTTGCTCACGAATAACTCCAGTTCCGGCACGGTTCCTGCTGCCCCCAGTGAGCAGTTTCCAGACCGACGTGCCTGATGCGAGTCAATAGTAAGCACGATTAGCATCTATCCGGTAGGCGACTCCCGTGAAATCCCGCCCAGGTCCATCCGTTGCTCCGTAACCGCCGTTATGGGGTCCCAAAAGGGCGGTTGCGGAGCAATCGATGGGGAGAGGGGGGCCTTAATCGGGATCCAGGATGGTGGTCAGGGCGTCCACGAACGGGACCGCAGGACCACACGAGCATCGACATTCGTCAGATGGTGGGCTGCGCTTCCTCCCGGGCGGCCTTAGCCAGCCCGGATCGGTGGCCAATCGCCCGCCCGCTTCAGTGGCGGGTGGGCGTCCAGGTCGTTGCCATCGACCCGTCGGCGGCGTTCCGGAAGGCGTTGCGGATGTGGCTTTCCCGCACCTCCGTTGCGGTCGATCACTTCCACCTGGTCTCCCTCGGCAACCAGGCCATGACCGAGTCCCGCCAGAACCTGTCCCGCCGGGTCAAGGGCCGCCACGAACGTGCCCATTCGGAAGCCATTTCCCCATGAACCGCGAAGAGCCCGTCCCATAGCGCGGCGGCATCACCGGCCCATGACAAACCTAGAAGGGTCCCTAATAGCTCATGACCGCGACGGCCGCATTGAAACTTGGGCGGGGCGCCCAATTCTCCTTGATGAGTCCGAAGGCGTTGGCGCCGTCGTCGCGAAGCTGAAAGACAATGATGGCCAATGGCGTAGCCTTTTTTGCAGCCGCTATCGCCGCAGGCACGAAGAGGCGTTGATCTTCGGAGGTCCACTTTCCGGCAACTTGTAGCCCAATCTCAGAAATGATCACAGGCTTTCCATAGCGGAGCTTCGTGTCGTTGATGCGTATTGGGAGCATCTCGATTTCAACGAGACTGTCCGCCGGGTAGACATCCAATGAGATGACATCCAAGTACTGCGATATGCCGTCGAAATACTTCTGCCATTTGTTTTGGCGCTCATCCGACATCGGCCATCCGGTTGATGTGGTTGTCAGAAGCACCCGGGGGTTCACAGTTTTTATGGACGTTCTAGCTATGGCCAGCATGGAGCCAAGGTCTGCGAGATATTCGGAGGTGATCTCCTCGATGGGTTGGCTGAGCAGCCGAAAATGAGCTGTGTCGGACTCGCTGTAGACCTGCCAAACATCCACCTTGTTAGCAAACCGTCGTGCGAGAGTATCCCAAAATTGCCTAAGTGTGACTTTGTAGTCATCAAAAGTGGTGGCCGGGTTATTTTCAGCGTCGGCCGTTATCAGGTGAATAGAAAGCCCCTTAGAATTGACGTAGTCTATGGCTGCGTCGTACTCTTTCAACGCCGCTTCATCCCAAAGGATTTGTCGCCCTGGGCCCGACACCTCCATGATGTCCCAGCCAACGATTCCCATGCGGACCCACTCTTGCCCGTTGGCAGCCAAGAGATCTATGTCCTTCTTGAAATCGTCCAGGCTCGGGCCATGGCCACTGGTGGAAAACAGCACCATAAAGCCAAAGCCAGGCGTAAGCGCCTCTGCGCTGGCGCTAGCCTGCCCCGCTTGCGAACTTTCGGTTGTCCCTGATCCTGTCGAATATCCGCTGCTCCCGGAAGGCGCGGCAGCAGTAATTGAAGTTGCTAAAATCACAAGGATGAGTGCCGCTAGGCTGTGGCGGCGCAAAGGCTGAATGCGGATTGTCACAGGTTCCTCCGATGTCTCTTGCTCACGGTTCGCTGCTCCCTTGGCCCCAGCCCCCATGACGCGTCGGAACGGAATGACCACCAGGAAGCGGCTTGGCTTGATGCCGATCTGGCGGTTGAACTCTGTGCCGGCGGATTCTCCTAGCTTCCTCCTAACCGGTGCTCGACGCCATGGCTTGCTGCCGAGAAATTTCGACTTTATTTTCCGAGACCTCGCGGTACAGATTGAGGTACCGCCCGCAGACTTCCGGCCAACCCAGCCGGGGATGGACTTCCGACCGGACCGAAGCTTTGAGGGATGTGTAGGAAGGCGCTTGCCACAGCGTCAGTACCCCGTCTGCTATCCCGCGGGCGTCAGCGCCTGGCGCGACGAGCAACGAGGAGAGTTTCCCGACGATCTCCGGGTTTGCGGCCACGGGTGTCACCAACGGGACTGCACCACACGCCATGGCCTCGACCGTTGACAGTCCAAAGCCTTCAAGGTTGCGAGTGGGGGTCACGGCGATGTCGGCTCGCCTGTACCAGTCCCGGAGGTCCGCGTCACTGATGCGGCCGACCAACTGTACCTCCTGAAGGAGTCCCAACTCTTCTGTGATCCGTTGTAGTCGCTCCCGTAGCGGCCCGTCGCCAGCTACAGTCAACCTCGCCCCGGGCTCTTGTTCCAGAATCAAAGGCATGGCACGGATTAGTTCTTCGACGCCGGTCCGGCTGACCAAGCGGCGGGCGGTGAAGAGCCAGGGCCCCTTGGCTGGCTCCAGTGTCTCAGGCGGCGAGCCGGGAGAAAACCATGATGTGTCGAGGCCACCGGGGATGCGGGTGATGCTCTCGGGCTGCTTGGCGGTGAGTTCGACAACCTCGTTGCCCACGAATTGGCTCAGGGTCACCACCTGTTCAGCAGAGCGGATGACAAGTTTCTCAAGCGCCTTGAAGGCGCTGATGAAGGTGTCCTGGACGATCGCCGGCAGGCGATAGCTGTCCTGTCGTTCGTCCAAAATCTCCTTGTACACCGGCGCGTGGCATGTATAGACATACGGTATTCGGCGAAGCAACGGATAGATCATGGGTAGCGGGAAATGTCCGTGGACGATAGTGGTCCCGGCGTCGCCATTAGCCACCGCCGCTCTTATGGCCTTCCGGACTCCGGCGATCACGAAAAATGGATACTTGATGACGAATAACGGGTCCCGCTTAGACGGCACCTCGTAGCGCTGCACTTTTACGCCGTCGGCAAACACCTCCTGAAGCGGCTGGAGGTCTCTGGTTTTTTTTGAAACAACCGTGACCACATGGCCGTGGCGGACAATCTCGGCAGAAAGTTCGCGGACATATCTCTCCAAGCCGCCCAGTTTGTCCGGGGCTACGACATTTGTCACCATCACGATGTGCATTGGCGAACTTTTTTGATTCATTGCAGTGTCCTTTTCGGTGTTGCAGAATGGGGCACGATAGAGCTGGCCGGTTAGCCTAATTACTCGACCCCGACGAAGGCGCCGTTCCGGGTTATTGGCACCTTGAGTCCTTCCAGGAACGAGCGTTGCCGCAGCTTGTACTGCGTCAGGGTGTCCCTCCGTGCCGCCACTCTTGCGACCATCCACAGCTGCATGTACGCGAACGCAGTGGCCTTCTGAACTCCCGAGCAATGTTTTCTGGTTACCAGCACCCAGTTCCTCGAAATCCAGCGGATGGAGAAAGGCGAAAGATAGCCGCCTGTGAGACTGCTCGCCTTGTGAATTATTTTGTACTCTCCGGTCAGCCAATAGGGAAACCCGGCTGCCTTTGCCCTGATGGCAAAATCAACGTCGTCGAAGTAGACGAAATAATCTTTGTCCATGCCGCCAATGAGATTGATGACGTCACGGTGGATCAGAAGACAACACGTGGACGCATACGGAGTTTGACGCAATCCCTGAGGAGCGCCGGTGATGGGCGAACCCATTTTCTCGTGCCGCACCTTCATCCCCTGATACGGAGAAATTGTTCCGCCCGCGTACCATACGCTTTCGACCGGTTCAATGCCCTCAATAGTTGGGGACAAAATATGCAAACCCTTTTCGGTCGCTGTTTCCAGCAAACCCGCAAGAGTGCCGGCGGGAATTATGGTGTCATTGTTCACCAGCAGGATCCACTCGGCACCGTCGCTCAGCGCAGCTGAAATTCCCTGGTTGTTACCTACCGCGACACCAAGGTTGTCATTATTTGACTCGATCGAAATATCAATCCGGTCTTGGTGCCGCGCTGCGACTTCAAGGGTTTTATCCGAAGATGCATTGTCGATGAGATAGAGCTTGATTCGGGGCAGGCGGGGATCCGCCAGCAGGCTGTTGAAAAAATCCTCTAATACGTCTTCGCTGTTGTACGTGACTGTCACGAGGGCAAGGGGGGAGATGGTGTTCATTTGCTGGCTCCTTGGAGAGCCCAGTCCATGAGGTCCACGAGGCCCTCCTGGAATGGAATCGTCGGTTTGTAACCTATTTCCTTGCGGGCACATTCCACGTCGGCGAACGCGGAACGAACATCTCCGGCGCGGTAGCGTTGCGAGATGGCAGGCGGGGGCGATCCCGCAGCCATGGCCAGCTGGGTTGCGTAGGCGAACAGGGTCCCGTGTGTCCCGGATCCGATGTCCAATGTGCGTGGCTGTACGGCGGGCGGCGGCGTCGCCAACGCACAGAGAATGGCCTGCACCACATCAGTTACGTGGACAAAATCACGGATAATGCCGCCGTCCTCGTAAACTTCCACAGTCTCGCCATTGGCGGCCTGGCGGGCGAAGTACGTCAAGACACCGGTATAGGCGTTATCCAGCGACTGTCCGGCTCCGTAGACATTTTGGAGTCGGAGTATGCTGAGTGGCACTTGGAATGACTGGCACCAGGAGGACAGTATGTTCTCCTGCGCAAGTTTCGTGGCCGCGTAGATGTTAGTTGGGCGTGGATTAACCTGAGAGGCGCTGTTTGGCATTGGCTCGCCTTGCTGACCCCCTGGTCCTAAGGGCGCCCAGCGGGCATTTTCGAGAGCGGCAGCGTCCCGCGGCTGGGCGCTGAATGTTTGCCCGGAAGGTTCGACCCAGTTCCCCTCCCCGTAAACTGCCCGGGAGGACGTCAGCAGAACATGCTTCGGGAACACGTTGGCCCTGTGGAGGGCGTCAATCATGACTGCCGTCCCGTGCACATTCGTGTGGGAATGGCGTGCCGACTCCGTCAACGACTGGCCTGTTCCTGTCTCCGCCGCCAAGTGGATCAGCACCGTTGGCGTGAACCCATTTAAGACTTCATCCCAGGTTCCGGGGTCAGCTATATCGCCCCTGTGAAACGTCGCGTTCAAGGCCAGATCCACAGGCTTTGGCCGGAGACCATGGACTTGCGGGTGCAGGTTATCGACAATTACAACCCGATGTGCTGCAGCGAGCTCCCTTTGCAGCTTTGTGCCGATGAAACCGGCGCCGCCCGTTATCAGTATTTTCTCTCCGTGTAGGTCGTTCATATCAGTTCCTTTCGGGTATGCCGGCGATGGGGGGATCAGGAAACTAGCTCGAACTTGGTGGCGTGACTCCTGATCCGGTCCAGAATCATGCCGAGCTGGTCGTCGGATAGGTTTGGGCTGCTCGGGAGCACCAACCCCTGCCTAAAGAAGCGCTCAGACGTGCCGTTTACAAGCCGAGGAAACGTGTCCGCGCTAGCGAACACCGGCTGCAGATGCATTGGTTTCCACAAGGGCCGGGTTTCTATCCCGTCTGCCTGCAGGCTGCTCGCGAGGGAAGAAGCATCCAAGTTGGCGCGCTCCGGGTCGATGACGATTGCTGTGAGCCAGCAGTTGTCTCCTTCGTCGTCGCCGCCAAAGATCTCCACCCCGTCCAGGCCGTTACAGAACTCGCGATACGCGGACCGAATTTCCCGTCGACGGGCCATGAATTCGGGGAGACGATTCAGCTGAGCCCGTCCAAGGGCGGCCAGAAGGTTTGAAAGTCGATAGTTGTAGCCGACCTCGGTGTGCTCATAGTGGATTACGGGCTGGCGTGCCTGGCTGGCCAGATAGCTTGCCCGTTCGACCATTCGCGCGTCGTCACAGAGCAAAACTCCACCGCCGGAGGTGGTGATTATTTTGTTGCCGTTGAAAGAGAAGACGGCGCAGTTTCCGAAAGAGCCGGCGGGCCGCCCATTCCGACGCGCGCCCAAAGACTCGGCGGCGTCAGATACAACCGGCACGCCGTACTCCGTCGCGATTGCGCAGATCTTTTCGTAATCAGCCGCTTTGCCCAGCATGTCGACCACGAGGATGGCCGCCACCTTCGCCCCGTTGTTAACCAGCCCCGCGAGTGCTTCGGACAGAAGGTCCGCATCCATGTTTCCGGTGGCGTCACAGTCGATGAACCACGGTGTGGCTCCCGTGTATGTGACTGCGTTCGCCGTCGCGATGAAGGTCAGGGTGGAGCAGAGCACAAGATCCCCCGGGCCCACGCCGGAGCACAACAACGCTAGGTGGAGGGCAGCTGTGCATGAGTTGACGGCGAGGGCGTGCTGCCGCTCGGCCAGCACGGCCAACTCCTGCTCGAACAGCACAAGTTCGGGCCCCAGTGGCGCCACCCATCCCGAGCGAAGCGCGCGCACGACGGCGTCCTCCTCGGCTTGGCCCACGTCCGGCGTGGAAAGGTGAATGGTGTAAGCGGGCTGGCCTGCGATGGGGATCCTCCTCGCGTTCATGACCTCGCTCCTATCCGCACGGGCTCAGTCTCGAGCTCGACCGGGACAAGTGCATGGGAATTGGACGTGCTAGGAGTGGTGGCGACAACCCCCAAAATTGAGGCGCCTGCCTGCCTGATCAGCCGGGAAGCGGCGCGCAGCGTCTCAACTCGGGAACCCCGAAGCGGAGTGGCCAACAGGGTTTCACCGGCAATTTGCACGAACGCCCGGGTATTGGCATCCGCGTCCAGAGGCGGCGCCGCAATCACCACCATGTCCTTGGACCCTGCGGCGCTGTGCAGCACCATGTTTACGCTGTCGACGGTGGTGACGCCGCCCTCAGCGGTGTTGAATGCTTCCGAGGTCAACAGCTGCGGGACCTTGCCGAGCTTTGCGGCGGGCATTGAACCGGTTTGGCTTTCCAAGACAGTCCGGCCATCAGCATCGACAGCCATGAGGAGGCAACGTTGACCGCTCGCCGCGGACGTTGCCGCCAAACCCCACGCGACGGTGGCGGCATGGGCTCCGTCCACTGTCGAGACGACCACAATTATTCGTGGGCTGCCTCCTTGCCCGCCCAGGCCCGCTCTCGAGTACAGAGTGGCAAACGAGCCGACAGCACCGCCGCGCCTTTTCGACGACGAGTGGCGAGATGCCGGGCTGTCCGCAGAATGTGCACCCCGTCCCGGCGGAACTGCCACCACGGCCAAGACTTCGGCATTTGAGGCCTCGCTAAGATCCTCGACCGTGCGGGCATACGGACCATATGTCCTTAATAGGAGCGCTGCGAGGAGCCCTACAGCCAAACCTGCCGTGCACCCGATCAACAGCAGGGCCACCAGACTCAAACCGGCGTCGGCATCCGGCGCCACGGCGGCCTCGACGATGTCGGCTCGGAGGATAGGATCCTCACTATTGTCCAGCCGCGGCGCCATCTCACCGTAGGAACGCGCTACCGCATTGGCTAGATCGGCGGCGCCTTGGGGATCGCTCCAGCTTGCCGTGATGGATATCACGACTGTTGAGACTTCGACCCTGGCATCGATGCGGTTGGCTAGATATGCGGTTGACTGTTCAGTGCCCATCAAGCCGCGGGCATGTGCCAGGACGGTTTCCGACTTAAGGAACTCCGCGTACGTCGGCATCCGGTCCCTGACGTAAACACTGCTCTCTGTCGGGTTGGCCACCTTGGGAGCGGACAATAGGATCTGCGCAGTCGCGTCGTAGGTTTTTGGTAGGACAGAGCCGACTGCCGCTGAGGCAAACGCACCGACTGCAAGACCGGTGATTATCAAGTACCAGTAGCGACGGATCCCGGAGAAAAACAATGCCGATGTCATGATGTGAGCCCCTTGTAGTATCGAAAGAGTTTCTTGTGCAGATGCGGTGAGCCCTTTGCTAACCCCAGGGAAGCGACTAGCGCCACCCGCCCCCTAGCAACGAGCCATAAGAGTTCAGTCCAGCGGATCTGATCTCGTGTCCACGACTGAATTTCCTCCGCCAGCACGCCTGAGCTGACGTCCGCAGCCGAATTGTGTATCAGCGGCCGATACACCAGCCGATATGTGAACTGTCTACTGAGGGCGCGGGCCACGCGTGGGGCGAAAACCTCGTCCAGAATAGGGTCCACGAAGGTGTGCAGTGCGGTGAGATCCCACACGCTTGAACGGAGCGATCCGGTGGTTGAACCTGCGTGCAAGGAGTAGTTGTAGAGGGGCTCGTCCACGAAGGCAATGCGTTCGCAGAGGCTGAAAAGCTTGGGCATGATGGCAAGATCGCCGTAAGCGTTGCCCGGACTCACGACACCGACCCAAATGTCTTTCGAGACGAGCTTGTTTGTCTGGAAGGACCCGATGTCTCCCCGCGCCAGATGTTTCAACGATTCGATACCTGTCGATACCGAAGCCCTCGGCGCCCACTCAGGAAGGATCTTGGCCGCGCCCGTCGCCACGCGGACTGTGCGTATCCTCGAGACAGCAATTTGCGCCGCGTGGGACCTGGCGGCTTCCATAAGCCGTAGCAGCATGTCCGGTTCGGCCCAATCGTCCCCGTCCACGAACCAGATCCAACGACCCCGGGCCAGGCTGACACCTGTATTTGTGGCGGCGGAGTAACCGAGATTCTGTTCCCGGCCAATGATGCGCACTTTGTCCTGGTCCGATTCCGAGCGTTCATCCAAGGCCTGACGAACCA
Organism: Pseudarthrobacter ribosi; assembly: GCF_055412865.1. Taxonomy (NCBI): domain Bacteria; kingdom Bacillati; phylum Actinomycetota; class Actinomycetes; order Micrococcales; family Micrococcaceae; genus Pseudarthrobacter; species Pseudarthrobacter ribosi. The sequence goes on from NZ_JBVAYZ010000015.1 coordinate 84,653, forward strand.
CGGACAGTGAACAGTCGGTCGACGCGTCATCGATGACGATCACCTCGAAGTCCGTGAAGGACTGATCCAGAACCGAATGAATGGCGCGAGCTACAAAATCCTCGTTGTTGTAGACGGGGATGACGACGGTAACAATAGGATTCATGATGTTCCCCCAGGAAGATCGGCATGGCCGGCGGGCTGAGCAACTGTCTCTTGCTGGGCGAAAGCTCGAAACGACCAGCCGAGCGTAATTGCTATGAAGAGCTCGGTTAGGCAGACCGCGACGGCCGCACCGAACGCTCCGAAGTTGATGCACCCCAACGGCAGTATCACCAGGTGCAAGAGCGCGGCCCATAGCAGCACCCGTGACGAGATTTTCGCTTGCCCGTGGGCGATGAGAAGCAATGTCAGGGCTGTCGAAAAGCCCGTGAGGCAGAGGGCGGCTCCGAGCAACTGGGCAACGGGGATCACTGCGTCGAATCCCTGCCCCAGGTACCAAGGAACGAGAATGCTCGCGGAGGCGGTCAACCCGACACCGGCCAATCCGTAGGTGACCACCAACCCTGCCAGCACTGTGCGGCGCAGCGCTGCCCCGTGGTCAGCGCCTATGGATGCGCTCACTCTCGGAAGCAAGGATTGCTGCACGCCGCCGAGGACCCCTCGCAAGGCGTTGGAGAGACGTTCGCCTGCACCGTAGAAGGCGACTTGTTGAATAGTTGAAAATACGCCCAGGAACACAGTGTTCATGGCCGAAATCACGATTGTGGCAACGGATCCGACGAAAAGCGGTGCGCTTTCGCGGATGGCGCTGATTGCCGCGCGCCACGTCGGTCGATCGATTTGGTTACAGCCGATGGAGGCCAGGTAAATCCACGAAGCAACGGCGGCAATTGTGGCTGGCGCGAACTGCCAGAAGATTGCCAGGGTACCGTCGGACCCTGACTTGACAGTGAGGAGAAGCCCGACGAGTGCGATGAGACGGGAAACGGCATGCAAAACCGCGAAAGTCTTGATCTTGCCAATTCCCTGCAAAAGCCAAGTCGGGTAGGCCACCGCCCCGACGGTTAATACGGATCCGATGAAGTAGAACTCCCAATTGGCCCGGAGCTCCGGAATAGCAAGGACCAGGATGCCCAGGACGGATGCGGAGCCGCCGAGCAGAAGGACCTTGGCCGCCAACGTCGACGAAACAATGGCGGACCGCACGCTAGCAGTCTCCGCCAGCGCCACGCGACGAAGTGCGCTCATGCCGAAACCAAAGTCCACCACCAGGACCATCACGTTGATGATGGCCATCGCCAAAAGCAGCTGACCCAACCCGTTGGTTCCGAAAATCCTGCTCAGGTAAGGAATGGAGATCAGCGGATAGACAAAAGCGCTCATTTGACCCAGCGCAACCGTGGTTGCATCCCCTCCGAGCTGGGCCAGACGTGGCCGTTCGCTGTGCTTTGCTGTTGAGTTCTTCACGCCGTCACCCCGCTGCCGAGCTTCAGCGAGGTGTACGCCGCCATAGAGCGTTCTGCAAGGGTCCCGATATCGAACAGTTGCGCACTGCGTAGCTGGGATGCCCGCCGCATCCGGGCCCGTAGCTCATCGTCAGTCAAGAGCCGGCACACATAGCCAACGAGCTCGTCGGGGGAAGTGCCCAAGAATCCGGTAATTCCGTGGTCCACGACATCACATACTCCAGCCACCCTTGATGCAACGACGGGGATGCCTAGGCCTTGCGCTTCGAGTAGGGCCATGGGCATGCCCTCACCTCGGGAGGTGAAGAGCACGACGTCGGCGGCCGCCAGCCGTTCGCGCAGCATCTCGCGGGGCAGCCAGCCGCTCACTTTAATTGGCAGGATGCCGTCGCCCAGCAGGGAGCGCCGACCGTCGCCGAGCCAAACCACTTCGAGCTGGATGTCCGGGCAGGGCGGAAAGCTTTCATACAGCGCGTCTACGGCAGCGCGGAAAAGTTCGGGGCGTTTCTGCTCCGCTATGCGCCCGACATGCACGACCCGGTAGACCTGCTTGGCTGGCGGAAGCCGGGGTCCCTGGCTTCCGGTCCGGGCCTTGCAGGCATAGGCATTCAAGGACGCGTTGTCCACGACATTCGGGAGGACGGCGACAGCAATTCCTGGCAGTGACGCCCTTGCCAGCGTGCCTTCCGAATCCGATACAACGACAATTTTGCCTCCGCAGAATGCGGCCGCTCTCTCCAGGAAAATGTAGGCTGCGCGCTTGGGCGTGCTCAGACCGGTCTGGGCGAAGGCAAAAAAGTGCGGACTGTAGACGGCATCACGGGCGTGGCCGGTCATCCGTGCCAGCAGTCTGCCCAGAAAGCCGGCGCGGGAGGAATGGAGATGAATGACGTCATAGCGCCCGGAGCGCAAGGCACGGACCAGGTGATGCGTCAGCGCAACCAAACGGACGGGACCACTTGAGGAGGACCACTCGTGGACGGAGACATGCTGGCCTGTGAGTGCTTGTATCTCATGTTGTTCCGGGGAGTCTTCACGACGGACGTAGGCGAAGGCAACCTCGTTGAACAAAGATGAGGTGGACTGTGCCCTGGCGAGAGTGGTGACCGACGTCAAAACGCCGGCCGAACTTGCATCGGTGACGTGCAGTATCTTCATGACATCACGTCCTGCTCGCGCAGTGGAACCAGAACCAGGAACAGCGGAAGAAGTGGGGTGAGATGCTTGAGGTAGGAACCGAAGTCCGGTTCGAATATGGCTTGCACCAGGACAACCGCCAGCAGCAGGGCGGCGGCCCGGGTGGCCCTCAGCGAGCGGCCGGAGTCCTTTTTCGTCTGGGCCTGGAGGTCCAGCTCCGATCCGGCGCGGGGCTCACGCTTCGAACGGAAAATTCCGGTGAGTGCCGTAATCCACAGGAAAGCGATCATGGCACCGGAGACTATGTGGAACGCGTTCCCGCTCAGGAACAGCTGGACTGGCACGAGCAGGCCCAGCAACAGCAGCACCGCGCTGGGCACCATCGAGAACCCGTTGCCGGCCAAGGGATCGACAATGAGCGACGCAACGGCAGAGCCCTCCCGGGAGTCGTTCACGAGCTCACGGTAGCTAGTCAGGCCCCCACCGAGGATGTTTTGAAAGGCCACCTCCAGCAACGAATAGAGAACCACGACGGTGGCCAGCATCCACAGGGGATTACGCGTTTTGGCTAAGAGCAACCGCCACACGAGGTAAAACGCGGCCACACAAAACCAGTACTGCCGGAAGAGAGCGCCGTAACCGATCGCCGCCCCCACAAACAAGAGTTCTGCGCCAACGTGCCGAGGCATGGTCAGCAGGAGCAGGACCAGCAGAACCGGAATGGACTCTTTGCTGTACTGCGCCAGGTAGACAACGGCGCAGAGGAAGCAAATTGCCAGAACGCTCACACCGACAAAACCAAATCGTGCGATCTCAGCCCACCTGGCAGCCGCAAAGACCGTAAGTGTAAAAACGGCAATCGTCAGCAGGGCGTCCACCGCCGGGTCGTAGCCGAGGCCGAGAAACCTGTAGACCGCCGCTATGTTTCGGACGGATTGTGACTTTTCTTCACCAGCCATCGGGCTTTCAATGGCCAACTTGATGTGATAGTCGTCGAGCAGGAACCTCTCGGGCAGGAGCCGCCGCGCCAGCAAGGACAGGGTGCACGCCACGCCGGCGAAGGTTATCGCCAGGAATTGGGCCTGGGCCCCGATGCCGCCATCGACTGAGCCTTTAATGCCGCTCAGGCTTGTGACGCCCGTGCGGCTTCGACGCGGTGTCCCGGTCTGGAACGAGGTCTCCATTCCTCGGCCCATCATTGAGCACCGTCTGCTTCGAAGACCGCGCGAGCCGTGCGAGCAAGGATATGAAGGTCCTCCCACAGGGACCAGTTGTGGGCGTAGTCAACATCGAGCTGTTGCGCTTCTTCCCAGGTCAGCCGCGACCGCCCGCTCACCTGCCACAGCCCGGTCATGCCCGGACGTACTCCAAGGCGATGTGCGGCGTCTCCGCGATACAGGGCAACCTCTGCAGGCCGCTGTGGCCGAGGCCCAACTAAGCTCATGGAGCCGCCCAGAACATTGAAGAGTTGTGGAAGTTCGTCCAGCGAGTATCGGCGAAGAATGGCGCCCACTCGCGTTATTCGAGGGTCGTTATCCACCTTGAACAGTGGGGTGCCACCTTTGTTTTGCTCCTTAAGGAGGGCTTGCAGCTGCGCGTCCGAGCCATCGGCCATGGAACGGAACTTCAAGATATTGAACCGCACGCCGTTCTTGCCGACGCGTTCCTGCCGGTACAGCGTCGGTCCATCGCTACTCAACTTGACCAATATCGCCACGGCAACAAGTACGGGAGATAGTAGGAGGATTAGGCATATGGAGCCCGCGATATCGCTGCTCCGTTTCCCCCACCTGACGGCCAGCGGCTGGGCAGGAGCTGAGATCTCAAGGACAACACGGGGGCCCTTGACCGCGCAGTGGACCCTGCGTTGGCGTAGAGGACCTCCTGCGACGGCGAAGCTCAGGCTGGCGTGTTGCTCCCGCAGCTCCCAGCTAAGGCTTCGCCAGAGCTGGCCGGAGAGCCCCACTTCGCCGACAATCTCCACGCTGCATGCGTCAAAAGCCTTGGCTGCTTCTGCGATTGTGGCCACAAGAAGGTCTGGATCATCCAACAGATCGGCCGGTACACGAAGGTGCCGGTACGTGAGGTTTGGACCGTAGTCCACAGGAAGGGGATCGGTCTCAAGCGTGACTACGAGGACTCTAGAAGTCCATAACCTTGAAAGGAACACCCTCGCCGTACCGCTGAATAGGGTGAGTGCGACTATCACCTCGATAAGTTTCAGGTAGCTCTGCTCCTGGCCCAGAATGACTCCGAGCACGACGCACACGGCCAGAGCAGAAGCTCCAGAGCGAAGGCTCAGTGCCAAAGTTTCGACCGTCTCCCGACGAAGATTGAATCCGCCCAGCGGGGAAAACCCGCCTACTTTAGTCGAGCAAACGAACCAAACCATGAGCCACGATGCAAGAACAAGGAAGTCGGCGAGGGATTCCACGGACCCAGAAACTGTTGCTGCAAAGGCTATGCACAAAGCAGCGGCCACATCTAGGAGGACGAGGAGGAGGACGAGGCGTTGCGCCGACCAAAGCCACTTTGCGCCCGAAGGCCTCTCGCCAGCCGGCAGCGCGTGCCTCCCGGCTGGAGTTCCTTCAGCCAAGCCGGCCCCGCGCTGCACCAATGGCTTGGTTGCCGGAGCAGTGTGGATCAAGGGATGGCGATGACTCACGTAATCTAGCTGCCTGTTCTTCGGCCGCACGATTTCTTTGGACTCGATACGTGAGGGCATAGTTTCCTCCGACGTCTGGATAGGGATTCCTCAGGGAGCGAAGCCCGCTGAGCGAGGCAAACCGAAATTTCCGGTGGTGTTCTGGGGTTGGGCTGGGGCGCGCAGGGTTGGACTGGTCGATTGACTCGGTGTTCCTGGTCTGGTCAGCGCCTCTCCCCCCGCTAGTGCTCTGAACCTACCGGCGGGCATCCGGACCCTGCACGCGTGTCACCTACCCGTCTCTCCGACCGGCATACTCCATTCCCCGGAGTGCATACCCGGCCGACTACTCGGGCGGAGACTAACCGGCATACTCCCTTCCCCGGAGTGCATACCCGGCCGACCACTCGGGCGGAGACTGACCAGACGGCTTGGCATGGCGGCCGCGCCCCGGGGCGGACAAATCCGTGAACCCCGTCTTGGCCACTCTTGGACCGACAAACCTCATGCGGAACCAAGCCCATTCAGGCTCATCAGTCCTGCGAGCATGGCCGTGAACGCGTAGCCCTGAAAGAACACGGCCGCTCCGATGCCGGTCCCGTCGGGGAGGCCCCGCAAGAGAGAGACGCCGGGCTACCGCCGCGACGCCGATGATTGAAGCCCAGCAGTGCTATCCCAGGATCCAGACCGGAAGGAGTACACGGTCCCGGCGCGCCTGGGCCAGTGCCAGTCGCACGACGCCGGACGTCAGCGCGCCTGCCGCAGGGTCGTCGATTTGCCCGCACCGTTGAGACCCAGAAAGCCGCGGACGTCCGAGGCAAAGCTGAGGTCGAGGCCGTCCAATGCCCGCGTCGGGCCAAACGTCTATTCGAGCGTCAGCTGGGCCGGCGGGTCTTACCACCCGGCCGACAGCCCGCTCATTGGACGCAAATGGCCGCTAGAACCCAAGGGGTCTCTTAGCGGCCATTTGTAGCGAATGGGCGAACGCCCGCCGAGGACCGAGCTAGCCAAGACCATCGGTTGCTCCGAAACGGCCCTTATCCGGGCTCAAAAGGGCGGTTGCGGAGCAATCGATGGGGGAGGAGGGGCCTACTTCAGCCCGGCCCCCGGCAGCAGCTCCGTGGCGCCGAGGGAGTCGGCGACGAAGGCGTAGTCCCAGGCCCGTTCCTTCCACTGCACGTAGCGGCCCGAGGCGCCGCCGTGGCCGCCCTCCATCTCGATCTTCATCACGATCGGCTCGCTGCCGGTGTTGAGTTCGCGCAGCCGCTGCACCCACTTGGCGGGCTCCACGTAGAGCACCCGCGTGTCGTTGAATGAGGTGACCGCGGCGATCTTGGGGTACGCCACCGCGCGGACGTTCTCGTACGGCGTGTAGGACTTCATGTACTCGTACACGGCGCGGTCGGTGATCGGGTTGCCCCATTCCTCCCACTCCAGCGCGGAGAGCGGCAGTTCAGGATCCAGGATGGTGGTCAGGGCGTCCACGAACGGGACGGCGGCCACAATCGCCGCGTACTTCTCCGGCGCCTGGTTGGCGACGGCGCCCATCAGCAGGCCGCCGGCCGAGCCGCCCATGGCCGCGATCCTGGCCGGGTCCACCCAGCCGGACTGCGCCAGCCAGTCGGTGGCCGCGATGAAGTCCGAGAAGGTGTTCTTCTTCTGCAGCTTCTTGCCGGTGTCGTACCAGTGCCGGCCCAGCTCCCCGCCGCCGCGGATGTGCGCGATCACAAACACGATGCCCCGGTCCAGCAGGGACAGCCGCGGGATGCCGAAGCCGGGGTCCATGCTCAGCTCGTAGGAACCGTACCCGTACACCAGGCCCGCCGCCGTCGCATCCCGCGCCACCGAGGCGTGCCGCAGCACCGACAGCGGAATGCGGGTCCCGTCGGAGGCCTCCGCCCACTCGCGGGTGGCGACGTAGTCCGCGGCCGAGTAGCCGCCGAGCACCGGGCTTTCCTTGCGCAGCAGCAGCTCACCGGCGGGCTGCTCCGCGGTGGGCAGCACAAAGTCATAGACCCGGGACGGGGTGAAGTAGGAGGTGTAGCCCATCCGGATCACCGGGGCCTCGTAGTCGGAACCGGCCACCCCTGCGGTGTACAGCTCCTCCTCGAAGGCAGGCTCCACCGGCCCGCCCTGCTCCGGCGTGCCCAGCCCGGCCAGCGGCAGCACCTGCACCCGCTCGATCGTGTCCTTGCGGACCGAGACCACCAGATGCGTGGAGGTGACGCCGGCGCCGTTGACGCGGACCTCATCGGAGTGCTCGACGACGGTGGTCCAGTGCTGCTCGGCGAGCGGCTTTCCGAGCTCTGCCGGGTCCAGCAGCGAGACCATGGAGTTGATGGCGTCCCGGTTGTGGGTCAGCACGATGGCCTCGGCCTGCGTCCCCGAAGCGTCGGCCAGCAGGAACGGCTCGGCCTCGTAGAGGATGCGCTCCTCCCGGGAGATCACGGTGGTCAGCCCGGCGGCGAGCGCGTCGAAGCGCAGCAGCCGGGTCTCGCTGAACTCCGAGCAGCCGATGCTCAGCACCAGGTGGCGCCGGTCAGCGGAGAGCTCGAAGCCCAGCCACATGGCGACGTCGTCCTCCTGGTAGATGACCTCATCCCCGGCGACGGGCGTGCCCAGGACGTGGGACTTCACCTGGTAGGGCCGCCAGGAGTCGTCCACCACGGTGTAGAAGATCCGGGTGCCGTCGGGGGAGAAGGAGACGCCGTAGAAAATGTTCTCGATCACGTCGGGCAGGAGTTCCCCGGTCCGCAGGTCCTTGAAGCGCAGCGTGAACCGCTCGTCGCCGGCGTTGTCCACGGCGTAGGCGTAGAGGTTCCCGTCAATGGTCACCGCGGCGCCGCCGACGGCGAAGAACGGCTTGCCCTCGGCCTCGACGTTGCAGTCCAGCAGGATTTCCTCACCCGGAACCTCGACGCCGACCTCGACGGCGGGCGGCGTCCAGTCCGCGACGCGGTCCCCGGTGTCCAGGGCGCGGACACGGCACTGGATGCCGTATTCCTTGCCCTCCACCGAGCGCGTGTAGTACCACCACCCGTCCTTGCGGTTGGGCACGGAGAGGTCCGTCTCCTGGGTGCGGCCCTTGATCTCGCCGAAGATGGCCTCGCGCAGCGGCTCCTGGTGGGCGGTGACGGACTCCTGATAGGTGTTCTCGGCCTTGAGCAGCTCCACGACCTCGGCGGATTCCTTGTCCCGCAGCCACTCGTAGTTGTCCTCGAAGGCGTCACCGTGGTGCGTGCGGAGGGCGGGGATCTTCTTGGCAACCGGGGCGGTTATAGCGGTTTCCACCGCTGCGGAAGGGCCACCAGTGGCGGGAGTTTCAGTCATGCTCCCCAATATATAGAGCCAACCGCCTGCTGGCGCCCACTTTCGCCACGGGGGTATTCGCCCGCCTTACTGACTCTGCCCGACGGCGGCAAGGCTGCTACTGGCGCCTTCCGCCAGCAGCTCGAGCAAGTAGTTTCCGTAGCCGCTCTTAGCCAAGGGTTCGGCGCGCTCCCGAAGCTCATCGTCGGTCAGGAATCCCAGCCGCCAGGCAATTTCCTCGGGGCAGCCGATGGAGAGCCCTTGGCGCTTCTGAACCGTGCGGACGAACTCCGAGGCCTCGTTCAGCGAATCAAATGTTCCGGTGTCCAGCCATGCTGATCCGCGGGGAAGGATCTCCACTTGCAGCTTTTCGCGTTCCAGATAGACGCGATTGACGTCGGTGATTTCCAGCTCGCCGCGGGCTGAGGGCTTGAGGTTCCGGGCAATCTCGACGACGTCGTTGTCGTAGAAGTAAAGTCCGGGTACCGCGTAATGGCTGCGTGGTTTTGCGGGTTTCTCCTCGAGCGAGATGGCCTTACCCGATTCGTCGAACTCCACAACGCCATAAGAAGAAGGGTCCGCCACCCAATAGCCGAACACCGCGCCACCATCAATGTTCGCAAAGCGGCGGAGCTGGGTTCCCAATCCGTGACCGTAGAAGATGTTGTCGCCCAGTACCAAGGCAACAGGTCCATCGCCAATGTGCTCGGCGCCAAGCACGAACGCCTGGGCCAGTCCATCCGGGGAGGGCTGCTTTTTATAGGTGATGCTGACACCGAAGCGGCTGCCGTCACCGAGCAAGCGCTCAAACTGGTCACCGTCGTGAGGGGTGGTGATGATCAGGATGTCCCGAATTCCGGCCAGCATGAGTGTGGAAAGCGGGTAATAGATCATTGGTTTGTCATAAACCGGGACCAGCTGCTTGCTGACTCCCAGTGTGATCGGATGAAGTCTTGAACCGGTCCCCCCGGCGAGGATAATTCCGCGCATGACGCCAATCTTCCACTGCGGTATCATGTTCAACCAAATCGGCCCTGCTGTGGAACGATGTAAATCATGCAGAAGCTTCTCGTAACCGGCGGCGCCGGCTTCATCGGCTCCAATTTTGTCCACTACGTTCTTGACCGCACGGATCACCACGTCACGGTGCTAGATAAGCTGACCTACGCGGGCAATCTGGAGTCGCTCAAGCATCTTCCGGCCGACCGTTTCCGGTTCGTCAAGGGGGATATCTGCGACCAGCCGCTGGTCGATGAACTCGTGGCCGCCCATGACGTCGTGGTGCATTACGCCGCGGAATCGCACAATGACAACTCGTTGCATGATCCGCGTCCGTTCCTGGACACCAACATCATTGGCACGTACACGCTGATCGAGGCGTCCCGCA
>NZ_JBVAYZ010000016.1:0-92973 GCF_055412865.1 Pseudarthrobacter ribosi
CGACCAGCGGGGCGCCGGCGCGGACGGCGGTTTCGCGGGCGGTGATCTTGTTGCCGAGCAGCCGGATGGCGTCCGGGCTGGGTCCGATCCAGGTGAGGCCGGCATCCAGCACTGCCTGGGCAAAATCGGCATTCTCGGACAGGAAGCCGTACCCGGGGTGGACCGCGTCCGCCCCGGACTCGGCCGCCACGCTGAGCAACTTTCCGATGCTCAGGTAGGTGTCGGCCGGGGAGTTGCCGCCCAGGGCGTAGGCCTCGTCGGCGGCGGCGACGTGCATGGCATCGGCGTCGATGTCCGCGTAGACGGCGACGGATTCCAGCTGCGCGTCGTTGCAGGCACGGGCAATGCGGACGGCGATTTCACCGCGGTTGGCAATCAGGACCTTGCGCATCAGTTACTCGCTTTTCGTTCGGGAGTCGGCCTGTGAGGCGACAGCTGGTTCGGGGGCAGTTCGTTCTGCAGGGGGTGCGGGGCGGAAGCGGATGCTTCCGCCAATGGGCACCTGGGCTGCGAGGTCCAGTTGGTGGTCCACCACGACGCCGATGACGGGGTAGCCGCCGGTGATGGGGTGGTCGGCAAGGAAGAGCACGGGCAGTCCCTCCGGCGGGATCTGGATGGCGCCCGCTACTGTTCCTTCGCTGGGGAGTTCGCCGGCCCGGCTGCGTTGCAGGGGCTTCCCCTGCAGCCTCATGCCTACCCGGTTGGACTGCGGCTTGACCTCCCAGTCTTGGCCGCACAATGAGTCAAGGGCCGCCTGATCGAACCAGTCGGCGCGCGGGCCAGGGATGATGTCCAGCACGGTGACCCCGTCACGGGGAAAATCGGGCTGAAGTTCGGGGCTTCCCACGACACCGGAGTCCACCACATCGCCGGAGGCGAGCAGCTGTCCGGCGGCCAGAGGTGCCGGGCCGATCCCGGACATGGTGTCGGTGGATCGGCTGCCCAGTACCGGGGTGGCGTCCACGCCGCCGCGGACGGCAAGGTAACTCCGGAACCCTGCTTCGGGAGCGCCGATGCTGAGGATTTCACCGTCGAGCAGGGCGAACGGCGTGGCCATCGGGACCGTGCGTTGCCGGCGGGACTCCCCCCGGCCGGTCGAGTCAGCAGCGTCAGACTGTTCAGCGGTGTCCAACGGCGAGACGACAGTCAGCTCCGACGGCGCCCCGGCGACGGCCAGGACCTGGTCTCCTACGGCCTGCACCCTGAGGCCGCCGGCCACGGTTTCAATGGCGGCGGCGGACGGGCCGTTGCCCACCAGGCGGTTGGCCCTGCGGAGCGAGGCCCGGTCCAGCGCCCCGGCGGCAGAGACGCCAAGGGCGGAGTGGCCCTGCCGGCCAAGGTCCTCGATGAGGCTGTGGATTCCGGGCGATAGAACACGGAGCCCGGAACCGGCCTCTTGTGCCTGCTGCTCCGCTTCCGTCGAAGCAGCAGCGTCCGGTTCCGGGGTAAGGGTCACAGCGTCCCGGACCGCGCGGAACTGCACGCGGTGTCCGGGGCTTGCCAGCGCCGGCTCGGCACGGTTGAGGTCCCACATGCGGGCGCCCGTGCGGCCGATCAGCTGCCAGCCTCCCGGGGACCTGCGCGGGTATACCGCCGAATAGTTTCCGGCCAGGGCCACCGACCCCGCGGGGACGGCGGTGCGCGGTGAACTCCGGCGGGGAACTTCGAGCACCTGGTTCTCCCCGATCATGTATCCGAAGCCGGGCGCGAAGCCGGCGAACGCCACCGTCCAGACTTGACCGGTATGGGCTGCGATCACACCATCAGTGCCGAGGCCGGTCAGCGTCCCCACTTCGGCGAGATCCTCGCCGTCGTACACGGTCTCTATAACCACCAGGCCGCCGCCCTGCTCCGCCGGCGCGGTGAGCTCCAGCTCAAGGAGGGTTCTTCCGATGCGCCGGGCCGCTGCGGGCGAGTCCGCCCTGACCATTACGGTCTCGGCGGCCGCCAGGACATCCTGCTGCCCCGGAAGCGGTGCCTCGAGGAGCATGGCCTGCAGGGCCAGCACGTCCTGCGTTCCGGAAAGCTCCGCGAGCACCGCGCGGGTTCCCACGGGCCGCACCGAGCGGACCTTATGCACTGTCAGTGCTTCCATGGCTGCCTCAATCATCCGGTTGTCCGCGCCGTTCAGGCGTGGGAATCCTGCAGGAGACGCTCTTCTTCGTCGGTGTGCGGGTTGCGCCCGATGGCCAGGCCGACGACGGTCACGATCGAGGCGACCGCGAGGTAGCCGGCGATCAGGAACCAGTTCCCGGTGGCGGCGAAGAGGGCGGTGAAGACCAGCGGAGCGATGGCGCCGCCGATGACGCCGGCGAGGGTGTAGGCCAGCGAGCTGCCCGCGTAGCGCAGCCGGGCCGGGAACTGTTCGGTGATGTAGGCGGCCTGCGGGCCGTACATGAAGGCGTGGAAGGCCAGCCCGATCACGATGCCGATGGTCAGCGTGAGGACCGACTTGTCCTGGATCATGACGAAGAACAGTGGGATGTACAGCGCGGTGCCGACCGCGGCGATGCCGTAGACGAGGCGGCGGTTGATGCGGTCCGTGAGGGCGCCCGCCGCGGGGATCAGGACCAGCTGGAAGGCGGAGCCGATCAGGATGGCGGTCAGGACGTTGCTGGTGCTCATGCCCAGTTGCTTGGTGGCGTAGACGGCCATGAAGACGGTGAGCAGGGAGTACAGCACGTCCGGGCTGATGCGGGACAGGGCGGCGGATACGAGGGCGCGCGGCTCCTTGGTGAAGACCTCCTTGATGGGGGCCTTGGGCTGTTCGCCGTGGGCCTGGATGGCCTTGAAGACGGGGGTTTCCTCGAGCTTGAGCCGGATCAGCAGGCCGAAGCCCACCAGGACGGCGGAGGCGAGGAAGGCCACGCGCCAGCCCCAGGAGAGGAAGTCTTCGTTGCTGAGGGTCGCGGCGAGTACGGCCAGGACGCCGTTGGCCATCAGGTTGCCGGCGGGCGGGCCGATCTGCGCGGCGGAGGACCAGAAGCCGCGCTTCCGGGGGTCGCCGAATTCGCTGGAGAGCAGGACGGCACCGCCCCATTCGCCGCCGACGCCAATGCCCTGGGCCAGGCGCAGCAGCACGAGGATGATGGGTGCGGCTATACCGATGGTGGCGTAGCCCGGGAGCGCGCCGATCACCACGGTCGCGATGCCGATCAGCAGCAGGGTGGTCACGAGGACGTGCTTGCGGCCGATCTTGTCACCGAGCCGGCCGAAGATCACGCCGCCGATGGGACGGGCCAGGTAGCCCACCGCAAAGGTCGAGAAGGACAGCAGCAGCCCGACGTATTCGTCGTTGCCCGGGAAGAAAACCTTGGGGAACACCAGGGCCGAGGCCACGGAGTAGATCGCGAAGTCGTAGTACTCCAGCGAAGTGCCGGTGAGGCTCGCGACGTAGGCCTTGAGGGCACCGGGCGGGATCCTCCTCTTGCCGGCGGCCGGGGTGGCCTGATGGGGTGCTGCAGTCATGGTTTTCCTCCAGGTGTGCGGGGTGCTGCCTGTTGCACGGGTGTCCGTGCGGGATGGGCCCGGCGGAACCGGGGTGTGAAGCGGTGAAGCGTCTGCTAGACGAACGCGGCGGTGGTGATGCCCGCGGCGTGGAGCGCTTCGCGGACGGCGGCGGCCATGGTGACGGCTCCCGGGGAATCGCCGTGGACGCAGATGCTCTCCGCGCTGATTTTCAGGATGGAGCCGTCGATGGTGCGGACGGCGGAATCGGTGGCCATCCGGAGGACGTGCTCAGTGACGAGAGCGAGGTCCTCCAGCACGGCTCCGGGGAGCGTACGGGATACGAGGGTTCCGTCCGGGTTGTAGGCGCGGTCGGCGAAGGCTTCGGTGACCGCGCGGAGGCCGGCGGCTTCGGCGAGGCGCAGCACTTCCGAGCCCGGCAGGCCCATGATCGGCAGGTTCGGGTCCACGGACTTCACGGCGTCGACGACGGCTTGCGCCTGGGCGGCGTGCGCCACGATCGTGTTGTAGAGCCCGCCGTGTGGCTTCACGTACCGGACCGTGCCGCCCTCGACGGCGGCCAGTGCCTGCAGCGCGCCGATCTGGTAGACGACGTCGTCGGCCAGTTCTTTCGGATCGATGTCCAGGAAGCGGCGGCCAAAGCCGGCGAGGTCGCGGTAACCGACGTGGGCGCCGATCACGACGCCGGCGGCAACTGCCTCGCGGCAGGTCTGGCGGATGACGCTGGGGTCTCCCGCGTGGAATCCGCAAGCCACGTTTGCACTGGACACCGAGCGGAACATCGCCGTGTCGTCACCCAGGGTCCAGCGTCCGAAAGACTCGCCGACGTCGCTGTTCAGGTCGATGGTTGCCATTTGTGATCCTCGTCTCATGATAGCCCCCTACTAAGGATGCATCACTTCGGCCGATTGTTCAACAATCTGACAATTAAATATTGGAACAATCGTGTAGATTCGGCACCATGACGACTTCCGATGCGGGAACCCGAGCCCAGGCAACAGCGCAGGTTGCATCGGCGGCGCGGCTGCGCGTGACGGTTCCCTCGGTGGCGGACCGGGTGGCTGCGGAGCTCCGCCTGCAACTGGCGGAAGGGGTGCTCCTGCCTGGCGCACGACTGACCGAATCGACCATCGCGGAGGACCTCGGCGTGTCCCGCAATTCCGTCCGGGAAGCCTTTGCCGAACTCGCGGCGGAGCGGCTGGTGGTCCGGCTGCCCAACCGTGGCGTCTTCGTTGCCAGCCTGGGACCGGGGGACGTCCATGACGTCTACACCGTGCGCCGCGCCATCGAGGTCAGTGCGATCAGGACCGGCGGCAGCCCGGAGCGGGTGGCAGCCGTCCGTGCCGCGGTCGAGGAAGGCAAAGCCGCGGCGGCTGCCGGCGACGAGGAAGCCCTGGGCACCGCGAACCAGCACTTTCACGGCGCCATAGTGGCGCTGGCGGAAAGCCGCCGGCTGGACACGATCATGTCCCAGGTCCTCGCCGAAATGCGCCTGTTCTTCCACAAAGCCACGCTGGATGCGCACTTCTACCGCGGCTACCTCGACGACAACGAGGAGATCTGCGCGGCCTTGGAAGCCGGCGACCTGGACCGCGCCGGGGACATGCTGCTGGCCTACCTGGACCGCTCGGAAGCGAAACAGAGCGCCGTCCACGGCGACTGACGCCTGCGGAATTGGCGCGGGTGTCGTCCTGGCCAACGAGCTCGCGGTCTTTCGGCGCATCGGAAGGATCCTCCTTGAGCTGGAGCTCACCGCACCGGCGGAGTTCGGTCCGTGGCAGACGGTGTGGAAGCGGCACCGCCGTTTCGCGGCCGGCGGGACCTGCGACCCTATCCACGCAAGACTTTGGCCGAAGACGCGGCCGGTCAGATCTACTGGCCGGAGCTGCCCTGAAAAGCAGCGCACGCGGGTTCGAATCCCGCCATCACGTCTCGGCTTGCTGATCGTTTTGCTTGTCCCCGCAGGGGTGGACTGCCTGCCCCGCGCCAGCCATCATGAAAGCAGGCGCGAGGTTCCGGCGACCGCAGCAACACGGCCTCTCCTTGCGCGATGGAGGCGCAACGCAATGTCCCCAAGAACCGGCCCTGCAGACCATGCCCCGGTGAACCCCTCCGCTGACGACACGGACACGTTCCTGACGGACTACTACGAGCATGTGGCCGACGACGACCTGCGGAACTACACTGCCGAATCGCTCCGGAACCGTGCAGAATACCATCGTTCGCTGGCCGCTACCCGGGGCCCGGGCCAGGCCGTCATCGGAGTGCTGAGTGAAGCGGACGCCAGCGTGGTGGCAATCGTGGCTGAGGACATGCCGTATCTGCTTCCCTCCGTCACGGCGGCACTGGCCCGTGACAATGCCGCCATACGCTTGCTGGTCCACCCCATCTTCACCGTTGGCAGGGCCCGCGGAACGAACAGGCTCGTGGACATCCAGCCGGTACCGCTGCGCACTGCCTGGCCGGTGGGAAACGAGCCTTCAGCGATGCCGTCACGGCCTGAATCCAATGGAGATTTGAGCTGCGCGGAGGCCTGGATCGCCGTCGAAATCGCCAGGCTGCCGGACCAGGCCAGCGCCGACCGGCTCACTCTAAATCTCCAGGCGGTCCTGGCCGATGTTCGGGCGGCCGCCGAGGATTCCGCAGCCATCCACCGGCATCTGACTGCGGAAATTGCCGCCCTGGATGCCAACGCGGCTGCGGCCAGCGACGCAACAGTGCAGGAGACCAAGGATTTGCTGCTCTGGCTGGACGACGACAACTTCCTATTTCTCGGGTACCGCGGGTATGGCCTGGACGACGACGACGGACTGCGGGTCCTCGCGGCGCGGCCGGGGCCCGGGCTCGGGCTCCTCCGGCACCGGGAGCAGAGCCGGCCGCTGCAAGGCTCCGCCATGCCGGGGGCACGGGGACCGGCCCTGGCCCTCACGAAGGCAGGCATCCGTTCCACAGTCCTCCGGGACGCCTACTTGGACGAAGTCAGCCTCCTGACGTTTGACATGGCCGGCAATCCCACCGTGGAAGCGTGCTTTGTTGGCCTTTTCGCCCCGAGCGCTGCAAGCCGGTCCGTGCTTCAGATTCCGATCATCCGGGACAAGGTGGCCACGGTACTGGACCGCTTCGGATTCCCGCCCAGTTCCCATGCCGGCAAGGGACTGCTGGCCACCATCGAGGACTATCCCCGTGAAGAGCTCTTCCACATCGACGCGGACGACCTGGCCGGCCACATGCGCGAAATCCTGCGCCTCCAGGAACGCCACAGCACCCGGCTGTTCCTCAGGCCCGATTCCTATGGACGCTTCATGTCCGCCCTGGTTTTCCTCCCCCGCCGCCGCTACAGCACGGCGGTCAGGCTCAACATCGAGCGGGAACTGCGCGAGGCCTTCAACTCGAAAGCCGTGGAGTTCGAACTTCGTCTCAGCGAGTCGGCCATGGCCCGCGTGTTTTTCCGGGTCCTGCTCCCGGGCGGAGGACGGGCCGCCGTCGACGCCTCAGCACTGGAGCTGCGCATCATCGCTGCCACGAGGTCATGGGCCGAGGGCTTGGACGAGGCTCTGCAGCACAGATTCCCCGTTGGCGACGCCACCCGGCTGTCCATGCAGTGGGCCCGGGCGTTTCCGGCAAGCTACAAGGCTGACTACGAGGTGGAGGATGCCGTCGAGGACATTATCAAATTCGAGAGCTTTGACGGGCCGGACGGCAGGAACCCCGATGACCCGCTGCTTTCCGTCTACGTGCGCCCGGGGACTGCGGTGCTGGCCGAGGACGCCCGGATCCGCCTCTATCTGACACGGCCGCAGAGCCTGACGCAGATTCTGCCGTTCTTCCACAACCTGGGGCTCGAGGTGCTCGACCAACGGCCCTTCGACGTCCGGCGTGCCGATGGCCGCACCTTCTCCCTGTACGACCTGGGGCTGAAATACCCCTCCGGCGTGGACCCCCTGGGCACCAGCGGGCTTCTTGCCGACTCGTTTTGCGCCGCGATGAGAGGAGACATCGAGTCCGACACCTTTGACGCACTGGTCATCAGGGAAGGAATCGGATGGCGCCAGACAGTCATCCTGCGCGGCTACGCGAAGTACCTGCAGCAGCTCGGAACCACCAACTCCTACGGCTTCATGGCGGACACGCTGCGGGCGAATGTCCGGGCCACGCGCGCACTCCTTGCACTGTTCGAGGCAAAGTTTGATCCGGATCTCGACCAGCCATCCCGCCTCAGTGACATGGACTCCGCCCGGAGTGAGCTGACGGCTGCCATTGACGCCGTGCCGGTCCTGGACGCCGACCGTCTGCTGCGGTCCTTCGCGAGTCTTGTCGAGGCCACGCTGCGCACCAATTACTATCTGAACAAGCCCTACCTCAGCTTCAAGCTCAACCTCTCCGGCGTCCCCGTCGCACCTGCTCCCCGGCCAAAATACGAAATCTGGGTCTATTCGCCCCGGGTTGAAGGGGTGCATCTGCGCTTTGGCTCCCTGGCCCGCGGCGGGCTTCGCTGGTCCGACCGCCGGGAGGACTTCCGGACGGAGATCCTGGGACTCGTCAAAGCGCAGACCGTCAAGAACGCCGTGATCGTGCCAACGGGTGCCAAGGGGGGTTTCTATCCGAAGCGGCTGCCCGACCCCGCCACGGATCGGACGGCCTGGTTGACGGAGGGCCAGGAGAGCTACCGGATCTTCATCCGCGGCATGCTGGACATCACTGACAATCTGCTCACATCCCTCGACGGCGGCGGCGGGTCCACCGAACGGGTGGTGCCGCCCGAGCGGGTGGTCCGGCACGATGGCGATGACTACTACCTGGTGGTGGCCGCCGACAAGGGGACAGCCGCGTTCTCGGACATCGCCAACGCCCTGGCCCTCGAGTACGGATTCTGGCTCGGCGATGCCTTCGCCTCGGGCGGCTCGGCGGGCTATGACCACAAGCAGATGGGCATCACCGCACGCGGCGCCTGGGAGGCGGTCCGGCACCATTTCCGCGAGCTGCTCATCGACTCCACGGCCGAGGACTTCACGGTAGTGGGCATCGGCGATATGAGCGGCGACGTGTTCGGCAACGGGATGCTGCTCTCCCGCCACATCCTGTTAGTGGCGGCGTTCGACCACCGACACATCTTCCTGGACCCGAGCCCCGATCCGGCCGCCTCCTATGCGGAGCGGCAGCGGCTGTTCGGGCTTCCCCGCTCCTCCTGGGCCGACTACGACGTCTCCAAAATCAGCGCGGGCGGCGGCGTGTTCTCACGACGGGAGAAGTCGATCGAGATCACCGAAGCGGTGCGCCTTGCGCTGGGGCTGGCACCGGGAACGACGGCGATGAGCCCGCCGGAGCTGCTCAAAGCCGTCCTTCTGTCCCCCGTGGACCTGCTCTACAACGGAGGCATCGGCACCTACGTCAAGGCCTCCAGCGAGACCCACGCGGACGTGGGAGACAAGGCCAACGATCCCATCCGTGTCAACGCCATTGAACTGAGGACCAGGATCATCGTCGAGGGCGGCAACCTTGGCATCACCCAGCGAGGCAGGATAGAGGCCGCACTGGGCGGGGTCCTGCTGAACACCGATGCGATCGACAACTCCGCCGGCGTGGACTGTTCGGACCACGAAGTGAACATCAAGATCTTCCTCGACCGGATGATCGCCGCGGGAAGGATGTCCCCGGACGAAAGGACAGGCTTCCTGCACTCCCTTCAGGAGGAAGTCGCACGCTTGGTCCTGAAAACCAATGTGGACCAGAACGCACTCCTCTTCAACGACCGCCAGCTGGTGCTTCACTGGAGCCCGAGCTTTGAGCGGACCATGGACTGGCTGGACGCCGTGACGGACCTGGACAGGAACCTTGAATGCCTGCCCAGCACGGAGCAACTGCACACCCGTCTGCAGACCGGTGCAGGCCTGACATCTCCGGAGCTCTCCGTGCTGGCCGCGTATGCCAAGATCGAGCTGGCCAGGGAACTCACACTCAGCGGACTGGCCGATGACCCCTGGTTCTCCGGGACGCTGCACGACTACTTTCCGCGCCAGCTATCGGAGCGGTTCGGGGAGGAGCTGTCCACGCATCCGCTGCGGCGGCAGATCGTAGCCACTGTCATTGCCAACGACATGATCAATCTGGGGGGCATTGCCTTCGCCTTCCGGGCAATGGAGGAGACCACGGTATCGGCGGCCGCCGTGGCCCGCGGGTTCGTGGTCATGCGTAAGATCTGGGACTTTGACTCAATCACCGAAGCCCTCGCACAGCTGCCGGCAAGCATCCCCAGCGAGCACGGGTCTGCCGTGGCACTCGACATGCGCCGCACGCTGGACCGCTCGACACGGTGGTATGTCAACCACGATTTCCGGGACAAGCCAATCGCCGATGCAATGGCCCGGCTCGAGCCCCCCATGTCGCTTCTGCGCCCAAAGTTTGGCAGCTTCCTTCACGGCGTGAATCTGCAGCATGCGGTGATCCGTCTGGCCCACACCGACGCCGTCGGCCTGCCCCATGACTTGGGCGTGCGTGCCTCCGAGATCCTGGTCAGCTATGGCCTTCTGGACATCTCTGCCATATCGGAAGAGCTCCAAGAGCCCGTGGACACCGTGGCTGAAGTGTACTTTGCCGTCTTCGAGCGGATCTCTGCGATCCCCATTCTTGAACACATCACTGCGCTGCCGCGGGAAACCCATTGGCAGGCCCTCGCGCGGGCGGCGCTTCGGGACGATTTGTATTTGGTCCTTGCCGGCATGACGAAGGCTGTTGTGCGGAATACACCACGCCCCGCCGCCCCCGGAACCGATCCAGTGGAGCGCATCGTCGCCTGGGAACGCGAAAACATCGAACAACTCGCCAGGATCCAGGAAACCATCAAGGAGGCCATCAAGCCGGGCCCGGTGGACATCGCAGCATTGTCCGTTGCGGTCAAGCTGTTGCGGGCCTTGGTCAGCCGCTAGCTAGAGGTGCATTTCCCCGGGCTGCGGTTCCATATCGAAGCCACTGGTCCACCAGACCGCGCGGTTTCGGCCTTTCGATCTTGCGCGGAACCACTGGACATGTCCTCCCCAGCGCGCGAACGCTGGGATATAACCCCACTATGCCCACTGGCCGGGCCCAGGGCTGAGCATGTTCCCCCGTTGCGGTGGTGCGGGTCTGGGTCTGGGGCTCCGACGCCGCGGGACCACTGGACATGTCCTCCCCAGCGCGCGAACGCTGGATATAACCCCACTATGTCCACTGGCCGGGCCCAGGGCTGAGCATGTTCCCCGGTGCCAGGAGACTAGCTAGGAGAAGCTCCGGTACTCCAGCAGCGCGGCGGTTCCCATTCCCCCGGCGATGCTGATCAGTGCCAGCACCAGCTGCCCCTCGGCCGGGCTGCGGCGTGCCTGGGCCAGCAGCCGCGTGATGAGCACCGCGCCGGACGCCCCGTAGGCGTGCCCCAGGGCCAGGGCGCCGCCGTCGATGTTGGCGCGTTCCGGGGGAATGCCCAGCCGGTCCAGGCACGCGAGGGTCTGGGATGCGAACGCCTCGTTGAATTCGACCAGGCCCAGTTCCGCGGCCGCGACGCCGCTGGATTCCAGCAGGCGGTGGGCCGCCGTAGCCGCCCCGATGCCCAGCAGCTGCGGGTCCACGCCCGCCGTGTCCGTGCCCCGCACGAGGAGTCCGTCGGTGGCGCCCAGTTCGCGGGCGCGCTCCACCGAGGTGATCACGACGGCGGCGGCACCGTCCGCGTCGAAGCAGGAATTCCCGGCGGTGACGGTCCCGCCGGCGGTGAACACCGGAGGGAACCGGGTCAGCACGGCTGCGGTCAACCCACGCCGCGGCCCGTCGTCGGCGCTGACCGTGCGGGGGCCGTCCGGTCCGGACACCCCGGGCAGCGGGACGATCTCGGCGTCGAAGAAGCCCGCCGCGGCGGACGCCAGGGCGCGCCGGTGGCTGCGCAGCGCCAGCGCATCCTGCCGTTCCCGGCTGATGCCGAAGCGGGCGGCCACATTTTCGGCGGCCACTCCCATGTCCGGATCGCCAAGGCCCAGCGGTGCGAACTGCGCCCGCGCGAAGAATTCCGGGGCCCCGCCGGCGTCCCGGCGGGCCCGGAGCGGTGCCGTGCTGATGCTTTCCACTCCGCCGGCCAGGTACACGCCGCCGCCGCCGGCGGCCACGAGCCGGGAGGCCAGGGCAATCGCGTCAAGCCCGGACCCGCACTGCCGGTCCACCGTGAGGCCGGGGACGCTGACCGGCAGGCCTGCCTCGAGGGCCGCGAGCCGGGCGACGTTCCCGCCCCCGCCGACGGCGTTGCCGATCACCACATCCGCGACCGACGCCGGGGCCACGCCGGTGTCGCTGAGAAGGCGGCGGAGCACGGGGGCCAGCAGCTCGTGGGCGTGCAGAGTCTCCAGGGCGCCGTGGGCCCGGCAGACCGGGGTGCGCCGGGCGGCGATGATGACCGGCTGCCGGTCGTCGGGGAGACTCCGCGGATGGGTCTCAGCCAAGGCGCCGGATCCGGGGGTCTCCGCGGGCAATCCAGTCGAGCAGCAGCTCCCGGCTGAGCTTGCCGCGGTCCGTCACGGGAAGTTCGGCCAGGGCGAAGTACTCCAGCGGCCGCTTGGTCCGGGCCAGCACGTCCTCGACGCCAGCCTTCAGCTGGGTGGCGGTCACCCCGCCGTGTGAAGGGACGATGCCGGCGACGACCTTCTGGCCGCGCAGATCGTCCGCGAGGCCTGCGGCCACGGCGGCGGCCACCCCGGGAACCGAGGCCAGCGCCAGCTCGACCTCATGCGGGTAGACGTTGGTGCCGGCGGTGATGATCATGTCCGAGCGGCGGCCGAGCATGTGCAGGGTCCCGCCGTCGAGGTAGCCCTGGTCCCCCACCGTGTGCCAGCCGTCGAAGCTCTGCAGGGCCTGGCCGTCGTCGCCCCAGAGGTAGCCGTCGCTGACCATCCCGCTGCGGACGCAGATGTTGCCGTCAGTGCCGTCCGGCAGCTGGGCTCCGCCGTCGTCGAGGATGCGGATCTCGACGCCGGGAAACGGCTTCCCGATTCCGGTGCCGCGCTGTTCGGGCTGCTGCCCGGGCGGGAGTCCGGCGCCGGAGACGAAACTGAGCTCCGAGGCGCCGTAGTACTCGAAGATGGTCGCGTTGGGCGCCCAGCGGCGGGCGGCTTCCAGGGTCCGGGCGTCCAGTTTTGAGCCGGCGCAGATGATGCTGCGGATGCCCGAGGCGTCGACCCCGCCGCTCAGTCCCCGTTCGCTGAGGATCCGCAGCATCGTGGGGACAAGGACCAGCCGGGTGATGCCGTCGTGGCTGACGGCGGCGTGGGCGGCGCCGACGTCGAACCGGGCCAGGGTGTGGAACTCCGATCCGGCGTAGAGGCATTCGGCCAGGGCGTAGAGATTCAGGCTGGCCGCAAGGGGTCCGGGTGCCAGGGTCCTGTCGTCCGCGGACAGGCCGAAGAATTCCACCGACGCGTCGAAGGACAGCCGCCAGGACCGGCGCGAGCGGCTGAAGGCCTTGGGGACAGAGGTGGTTCCGGACGTCAGCCCGATCAGGAACGGCGAGTCCGGGAGCCCGTCGACGAGTTCCGTCACGGACGCGGCCTCCGGCACAGTCACCACGGTCCCGCGGATCCGGTCCCTGATGCTGTCCTGCAGCGGCTGCGGCCAGGTCGGGTCCAGCACGGCGCATTGCCGCTCACCCGCAACGGCGGCCGTGAACGCTGCGGCGAAGTGCAGCGAGTTTTCCTCGGACAGCACGGTCACGGCGGGCATGCCCGGCACCAGGCCGGCGGCGGTGTCCCGCAGCTCTTCCCAGCTCAGGCGCTGCCCGGCCACGACGACGGCGGTCCTGTCGGGGCGGTCATCGGCCCAGTGCTGGAGTCTGTCGAGAAAAGGCATCAAACCAACTTTACCGGGCAGGGGCGGCCTGAAAGCAGGGACGCGATATTGTGACAGCATGAGTTTCAATGACAACGTCCAGCTGGACCCCTCGCAGGTTCAGGACCGGCGCGGCATGGGCCGCGGCGGAAAAGTCGGGATCGGCCTCGGCGGCGGCATTATCCTGCTGATCGCTTCCCTGCTCGGCATCAATCCGGGCCTGCTGGAGGGCCTGGCCGGCAGCACGCAGGACTCCGGATCGCAGGGCCAGGGCACCGCCCCGGCCTGCACCACCGGCGCCGACGCCGACGCCCGGCTCGACTGCCGCATCACCGGCACGGTCAACAGCCTGAACGCCTTCTGGCCCGCCTACCTGGCCCAGTACGACCGGGAATACCCGCAGCCCGGCACCGTGATCTTCGAAGGGGGTACCGGCACCGGCTGCGGCGCCGCGACCTCGGAAGTGGGACCGTTCTACTGCCCGGCCGACTCCACCGCGTACTTCGACCCGGGCTTCTTCCAGGACCTCGTGGACCGCTTCGGGTCCTCCGGCGGGCCGCTGGCGCAGGAGTATGTGGTGGCCCACGAGTTTGGCCACCACATCCAGAATGTGCTCGGCAACCTGGACCGGGCCCAGCAGGACCCGCAGGGACCGGAATCCGGTGCCGTCCGCGTGGAACTGCAGGCTGACTGCTACGCCGGCCTGTGGGTTCGCTACGCCACGACCCAGGAGGACCCGCAGACCGGGCTGCCCTTCCTGGATCCGCTGACGGAAAAGGACCTGCAGGATGCCCTGTCCGCCGCCTCGGCCGTCGGTGATGACCGGATCCAGGAGGCTGCGACCGGCCGGGTGTCCCCGGAGGCCTGGACCCACGGCTCCAGCGCGCAGCGCCAGAAGTGGTTCTACCAGGGCTACAAGACCGGCGACATCAACCAGTGCGACACGTTCGGCGTCGCCACCCCGTAACCCCGTCCGCTGCTCCGTAACTGCCGTTATGGGCTGTCTAAAGGGCGGTTGCGGAGCAATCGATGAACGACGACGGCGGCCGGTCACCTTCCGTGGAAGGTGACCGGCCGCCGTCTCATGTCACGGGCCTCCGCCGCAAGGGAGGCGGTGGGGAGCTAGATGTTGAAGCCCAGCGCGCGCATCTGGTCGCGGCCGTCCTCGGTGATCCGCTCCGGACCCCACGGCGGCATCCATACCCAGTTGAGGCGCCATTCGTCGACGACCCCGTCCAGGGCCTTGCCGACCTGCTCCTCGATCACATCGGTGAGCGGGCAGGCGGCCGTGGTGAGCGTCATGTCGATCAGCAGGGCGCCGTCGTCATCCGAGTACTTCAGGCCGTACAGCAGGCCCAGGTCAACGATGTTCACGCCCAGTTCAGGGTCGATGACATCCTTGAGCGCTTCTTCGACATCCTCGAGGCCCGTGCGGGCCACATTGAGTTCGGTCATTGCCAAGTCCTAACTAGGCCTGTGCTGCAGCGGACGCGGCAGCGATGGTGGCTGCTCCCGCGCCGGTGGCGTAGCGGTCGTAGCCTTCTTCTTCGAGACGGTCGGCGAGCTCCGGGCCGCCCTCTTCCACTACCTGGCCATCAACGAACACGTGCACGAACTCCGGCTTGATGTAGCGCAGGATCCGGGTGTAGTGCGTGATGAGCAGGGTGCCCATGTTGCCCTCGGCGTGGGCGCGGTTGACGCCCTCGGAGACGACCTTGAGCGCGTCGACGTCCAGGCCGGAGTCGGTCTCGTCCAGGACGGCGAACTTGGGCTTGAACAGCTCCAGCTGGAGGATCTCGACGCGCTTCTTCTCGCCGCCGGAGAAGCCCTCGTTGACGTTGCGCTGGGTGAAGTCGGCGTCGATGCGCAGCTGGGCCATGGCGGCCTTGACGTCCTTGGTCCAGGTCCGCAGCTTGGGTGCTTCGCCGTCAATGGCCGTCTTGGCGGTCCGCAGGAAGTTCGTCATGCTGACGCCGGGAACCTCGACGGGGTACTGCATGGCCAGGAACAGGCCGGCGCGGGCGCGCTCGTCCACGCTCATCGCCAGGACATCCTCGCCGTCCAGCGTGATGGTGCCGGAGGTGACGTTGTAGCGCGGGTGCCCGGCGATGGTGGACGCCAGGGTGGACTTGCCGGAACCGTTCGGGCCCATGATGGCGTGGGTTTCGCCGGTCCGGATGGTCAGGCTGACGCCCTTCAGGATTTCCTTCGTGCCCTGCTCGGTGTCAATGCTGACGTGCAGGTCCTTGATCTCAAGAGTAGACATGTGCCTTGTTCTCCTCTGCACCGTGCCCTCCGGCACTGTGCGGTTTCTTGTCGATAAGTTCTGTTGTGCGGGTTGCCGGCTGCGGGCAGCTAGCTGAAGTTCGGGGCCGCGGCGCCGTTCACGACGTTGGTGAAGTCCACGTAGACCTCGTCATCCAATACGGTCACGGCGAAGACAGGGACAGGATCATAGGCCGGCAGCTGGAGCGGCTCGCCGCTGCGCAGATCGAACTGGGAGCCGTGGCCCCAGCACTCGATCATGCAGCCTTCCACCTCACCCTCGGAGAGGGAGATGTCCGCGTGCGAGCACGTGTCGCCGATGGCGTGGATCTCGCCCATCGAGTCCTTCACGATCGCGACAGGGTAGTCGTCGACCAGGATCCGCAGCGCCTGCTTGAGTTGGATCTCACTGGCGTTGCAGACGAGCTCTCCACTTGGCTGTTCAGTCATTGATGCTTCCGTGTTCCCTAGTGCTGCGCACTAGTTGTCCGTTGCCGCGAGTTCGCGCTCGACGGCGGCCGTGAGGCGCTCTTCGATGGCGGGAACGTTGATCTTCTGGATGATCTCGTTCAGGAAGCCGCGGACCACCAGGCGGCGGGCCACCTTTTCCGGGATGCCGCGGGCCATCAGGTAGAACAGGTGCTGGTCATCGAACCGTCCGGTGGCGCTGGCGTGGCCGGCGCCGGCGATCAGGCCGGTCTCGATTTCCAGGTTCGGTACCGAGTCGGCGCGAGCGCCGTCGGTGAGGACCAGGTTGCGGTTGGCCTCATAGGTGTCGGTGCCTTCTGCCTCCTTGCGGATCAGGACGTCACCCACCCAGACGGTGTGCGCGTTGCGGCCCTGCAGGGCACCCTTGTACAGGACGTTGGACTTGCAGTTCGCGACGGCGTGGTCCACGAAGAGGCGCTGCTCCAGGTGCTGGCCGGCGTCGGCGAAGTACAGTCCGAACAGTTCCACTTCGGCGCCCGGGGCGGTGAAACGGGCCGACGGGGTGACGCGCACCAGGTCGCCGCCGAGGCTGACGACGATGTGCTTGAACTTGGCGTCGCGGCCGAGCTTGACCTGCTGGGAGGATGCGTGCACGGCGTCGTCGTTCCATTCCTGGAGCGAGATGACGGTGAGCTGCGCGCCGTCCTCCACGAGGATCTCGATGTTCTCCGACACGACGGCGGTGCCCTGGTGGTCCAGGACCACGACGGACTTGGAGAACTTCTCCGCGACGATCACCACGTGCTGGGCGGAGGCCTCGGTGCCCTGGCCGGTCAGCAGGACGCTGACCTCGCCGTCGACCTGGACCTCGGCCGGGACCGTGATGACGGTGGCTTCGGTGAAGTTCTCCCAGGCGTTCGCGGAGACGCGGTCCTCGGGGATCGCGGCGGAGCCGATCCGGCGGTCGTCACGGCCGACGGTCTCAACGGTGACGCTGTCCGGGGCGGTGACGCCCACGGACGGTGCGGTGCCGTTGAGGACCTGGGTGTGCAGGCCGCGGAGGCGCTTGAGCGGGGTGAAGCGCCAGTCCTCCTCCATGCCGGTCAGCGGCTTAAAGTCCGCGAGCTTGTAGGAGGTCAGGCGTCCGGCGCGTGAGCTGTCCGGAACGCCGACGCCGCCGCCGTGCGAGTGCCGCTTGACGGCTTCGCCGGCGAGCGGGGACTTGGACTCTGCGGCGTTCAGCGGTGAAAGGCTTTCGCCTTCCTCGGTGAAGCCGTTGATGAACGGCTTGGCTGAGGGCGCGCCAATGCGGGCCTTTTCAGTAGTGATGTCAGTCATTAACCGACCGATCCTTCCATCTGCAGTTCAATCAGGCGGTTCAGCTCGAGGGCGTATTCCATCGGCAGCTCACGGGCAATCGGCTCGATGAAGCCGCGGACGATCATCGCCATGGCCTCGTCTTCGCGCATGCCGCGGGACATCAGGTAGAACAGCTGCTCTTCGCTGACCCGCGAGACCGTGGCCTCGTGCCCCATCGTGACGTCATCTTCGCGGATGTCGATGTAGGGGTACGTGTCCGAACGGCTGATGGTGTCCACCAGGAGCGCGTCGCAGCGGACCGTGTTGGCCGAGTGCTTGGCGCCCTCGCGGACCTGGACCAGGCCGCGGTAGGCGGCGCGGCCGCCGCCGCGGGCCACGGACTTGGAGACGATTGAGCTCTTGGTGTTCGGCGCGATGTGGACCATCTTCGAGCCGGTGTCCTGGTGCTGGCCTTCGCCCGCGAACGCGATGGACAGGGTCTCGCCCTTGGCGCCCTCGCCGACGAGGTAGACGGCCGGGTACTTCATGGTGACCTTGGAGCCGATGTTGCCGTCGATCCACTCCATCGTGGCGCCTTCTTCGCAGATGGCGCGCTTGGTAACCAGGTTGTACACGTTGGTGGACCAGTTCTGGATGGTCGTGTAGCGGACGCGGGCGCCCTTCTTCACGATGATTTCCACCACGGCGGAGTGCAGCGAATCCGAGGTGTAGATCGGCGCGGTGCAGCCCTCGATGTAGTGGACGTAGGAGTCCTCGTCCGCGATGATCAGCGTGCGCTCGAACTGGCCCATGTTTTCCGTGTTGATGCGGAAGTAGGCCTGCAGGGGGATGTCCACGTGGACGCCCTTGGGGACGTACACGAAGGAACCGCCGGACCAGACAGCCGTGTTCAGCGAAGCGAACTTGTTGTCGCCGACCGGGATGATGGTGCCGAAGTACTCCTGGAAGATCTCCGGGTGCTCGCGCAGCGCGGTGTCCGTGTCCAGGAAGATGACGCCCTGCTGTTCCAGGTCCTCGCGGATCTGGTGGTAAACGACCTCGGACTCGTACTGGGCGGCGACACCGGAGACGAGGCGGCTGCGCTCGGCTTCCGGGATGCCCAGCTTCTCGTACGTGTTCCGGATGTCCTCGGGAAGGTCTTCCCAGGTGTTGGCCTGCTTTTCCGTGGACCGCACGAAGTACTTGATGTTGTCGAAGTCGATGCCGGAGAGGTCGGCGCCCCAGGTCGGCATGGGCTTGCGGTCGAAGTACTTCAGACCCTTGAGGCGCAGGTCCAGCATCCACTTCGGCTCACTCTTCTTGGCCGAGATGTCGCGGACGACGTCCTCGTTGATGCCGCGGCGGGCGTTGGCTCCGACGTCGTTCTTGTCGGACCAGCCGTACTCATAGGTTCCGATTCCGTGGAGCTCGGGATTCTTTTCCAGAATCTCCGAAATCACAGTGGATTCAGCAACCTTCTTCTCTGATAGTTGGTCCGTCATCACGGCCTTTCTTGCAGATGGTTGGATACTTCGTCCAGGCTGTCCGGGGTGGTTGCGGGGCTGTGAGGCCCCTTGGCCGCCGGACGGCCTGTAGGTATGTGGGTGGTGCAGACGTGCCCGCCGCGTGCCAGCGTGGAGAGCCGGCGGACGTCGACGCCCACCAGCCGGGAGAACACGTCGGTCTCGACGTCGCAGAACACCGGGAACTGCGCGGCCAGTTGCTGAATGGGGCAGTGTCCCTGGCAGAGCTGGACACTGGAGAGCGCCGCCGGGAGGGGGGCTTTGGCCTCGATCGACGTCGTGGAGGCCACGAACCCGTCGCGGCTCAGCGCCTCGGACAGCGCCTGGGCGCGGGCAGTGATGTCCGGGCCGGCGGCGTCGATTTCCGGCGCGTAGCGGCGTTCCATCTCGCCGAAGCGTTCGACGGCGAACTGCCGCACGGCGTCGGGCCCGGCCATTTCGCCGAGGCGCTGCAGGGCCAGGGTGGCGATGTCCAGGTAGTCGTTGCCCAGCGTGGACTGGCCCTGGGAGCTGAGGACATAGCGGCGGGCGGGACGCCCTGCACCGGCACCGGCACGGGCTGCGCGCTTGACCTCAATCACGCCGCTGCGGGAGAGGTGGTCCAGGTGCCGCCGGACAGCGGCGGGTGTGAACCCCAGCAGGTCGCCGAGTTCGGCGGCGCTGATGGGGCCGTGTTCCAGTACAGCGTTCAGCACGCGGTCCCGGGTGCGCTCTTCGGCGTCAACCGCCGGGAAGGCGGTGGCCGCTTGGGCTGCCACGGATCCCGCTGCCGCTGATCCCGCTGGCACCGTGGCGCCCGGCGCCGCACGCAGGCGGCCGCGCCCGGCAGGCGCGACAGAAGTTGAGGGGCTCATGGAATACACAACACAATCATGTCGTAATTTAGTCCCGCGGGCCAGTAAGGCATGGCTATCCTCGCCCCCCGGCGGGAGCGGGAGCGGGAGCGGCAGCCTCAGCCGCCGCCGCGAGCCGTTCCCCGGCCCGGGTCCGGCCGCCGGCCGGACCCGGGCGTACTACATCCCGTAGAATGCTGTGGTGCGATCCCCCGAATCCCCCGTCCTGTCCATCAGCGGGCTAGTCAAGGATGTTGGGCCGCTGCCCACCCTCGACGGCAAAATGCTGCGCGTGGTCAGCGGCCTTTCCCTCGTCGCCGAGCGTGGACAGGTCACGGCCCTGCTGGGGGCCAACGGCGCGGGCAAAACCACCACCATCGAGTGCGCGCAGGGTCTGCAGAAACGCACGCACGGCAGCATCAGCCTCCTCGGTGAGGACCCGGACACCGCGGGGGCCGGACTGCGGGCCCGTGTCGGGGTGATGCTGCAGGACGGCGGGCTGCCGCCGTCGGCCCGTCCCATTCCCCTGCTTAAGCATATTGCCGGGATGTACCAGGACCCGTGGCCGGTCGGGGAGCTGATCGAGCGCCTGGGCATCGATACCTTCAGCCGGACGTCCGTGCGGCGGCTGTCCGGCGGGCAGAAGCAGCGGCTCGCGCTCGCGGCCGCGCTGGTGGGCAACCCCGAGGTCCTCTTCCTGGACGAGCCGAGCGCCGGCCTGGACCCGCAGTCGCGCCAACTCGTGTTCGAGCTCATCTCCGAACTCCGGAACCGCGGGATGGGGATCGTCCTGACCACCCACCTCATGGACGACGCCCAGCGCCTCGCCGACTACGTGTACATCATCGACGCCGGCCGCAATGTCGCCGAGGGGACGGTCGCGCAGCTCCTGCAGCACCCCCTCCCGCCGGAGGCCGGGGAGCAGCACATCCGCACGCTGCTGTTCGAGGCCGACCCCGGACTGGATTTCACCGGGGTGCTCCCCGACGGCGTCAACGTCACCGAGGCGCGGGCCGGCAGCTACGCCGCCACCGGCGCGCTGACGGCCGCGGACCTCGCGGCGATCACCGCGTGGTGGGCGGCGCGGGGAATCATGCCCCGCTCGCTGAGCCTTGAAGCCCGCAGCCTTGAGGACGTCTTTCTCGACATCTCCGGAAGGGAGATCCGATGACCCGCGACAGTGCCGCCCTGGGCAGCGCACCGCCCGGCAGCGCCGCGCCGGCCCGCCCCCTCGGCAGCGCCCCGGCCCCGCTGCTGCGGCGCATCGTGCTGCAGGGCAAGTACGAGACGATCACCATGCTCCGGAACGGCGAACAGCTGATCCTGGCGGTTGTGCTGCCGCTGCTGGCCATGGTGGGCCTGACCGTGATGCCCCTGCTGGACGGGTTCGGAGCGAGCCGGATCAACGTTGCCGTGCCGGGGATCCTGGCGCTGTGCGCCATGTCCACCGCTTTCACCGGCCAGGGCATCTCCACCGGTTTTGACCGCCGCTACGGGGTCCTGCGGTTCCTTTCCACCACTCCCCTGGGGCGCACCGGTCTGATCGCCGGGAAGGTACTCGCGGTACTCGCGGTCCTGGCGCTGCAGGTGCTGGTGGTCACGGCCGTGGCCCTGGTGCTGGGCTGGCAGCCGGATCCGCTGGGCTGGGTCCCGGGGCTGGCGCTGCTGGTGCTCGGTGCGGCGGCCTTCACCGCGCTGGGCCTGCTTGTCGCCGGGACCGTACGCCCGGAGGCGACCCTCGCGATCACCAATCTGCTGTGGATCCTGCTCGGTGCCCTCGGCGGGATCGTGATCCCGGCCGAGCGGCTGCCCGCCCTGCTGGAGTCGATCGTCCAGTTCCTCCCCTCCGGCGCCCTGGGACAGGCCATGAGGGAAGCCTTCCTGTCGGGGACAGTCAGCCCTGTCCCGGTACTTGTCCTGCTGCTCTGGACGGCGATCGCCGGCGGCGCAGCCACCCGTTGGTTCAAATGGAATTGAGAAAACTGTGAGCACGGCCTCCCGCATCCCCCGGACCGCGGCCCGGAACATCGCCTGGCTGCCCGTCACCGTCAACAAGACGGTCAAGCGGCTGGCGGTGCTGTCCCTGATCGGCCAGACCGTCCTGATCGTGACCGGCGGCGCGGTGCGCCTCACCTCGTCGGGTCTGGGCTGCCCCACCTGGCCGCGCTGCACGGCCTCGTCGCTCGTGAACACCCCGGAAATGGGCATCCACGGCATCATCGAATTCGGCAACCGCCTCCTGACCTTCGCGCTGGCCGCCGTCGCTGTCGCCATGCTGGTCTATCTCTGGAACCTCCGCAAGGAACGCCGCGATCTCTTCCTGCTGGCCCTCGGCCTGCTCGCCAGCATCCCGGCGCAGGCCGTCATCGGCGGTATTACGGTGCTGACCCAGCTGAACCCCTGGGTCGTCGGCCTGCACTTCCTGGTCTCGATGGCCCTCGTGGTCGTGGCCACGCTGCTGGTCAACCGTGCCTACGGGCGGACGGGCGGCTTCCGGGTGGCTGATCTGCCCGCCCTGCCGGGTGTCGCGCGCCCGCTGATGACCGCCGTCGCGCTGTTCTCCGCCCTGGCAGTCTGCCTGGGCGTTGTGGTCACCGGCGCGGGCCCGCACGCGGGCGACGCCGATGCCCCGCGCAACAACCTGGACTGGGACCTGTTCTCGCACATCCACGCCGTTCCGGCCTACCTGGTGACCGCCGGGGCGCTGTTCGCGCTGTACCTCGTCATCCGTGACCGGATCCCCGGGCCGTTCCGCACCGCCGTCGTGATGCTCCTGGGCGTCACCGTGCTGCAGGCGGCCATCGGCTTCACGCAATACTACAACGGCATCCCGGCGCTGCTGGTCGCCGCGCACATGCTCGCCGCCGCCCTGCTGATGAGCGCAGCCACCAACGCCGCCGACCTGGCCCGCAGCAGCCCGGTCAAGTAGCCGCAGACAAGACAGGAGCACCCCGGTCCGCTCGGACCGGGGTGCTCCTGTCTTGTCTGCGAAAGAGTACCTAGCCGCCCATGATGGGGGAACCGACGAACGGGTCGACGGCGAGGGCGATGAAGAGCAGGGTCAGGTAGCTGATCGAACCGTGGAAGACCTTCATGGCGCCCTTGTTGGACACGTCGCCGGCCTGCGCCCGGTTGTAGAGGGCGTGCGATTCGTAAAGGAACCAGGCGCCGGCGAGTACCGCGGTGACGGTGTAGACCCAGCCGGCGCCGCCGGCCGGGACGAGCAGCAGCGAGCACGCCACCATGGCCCACGCGTACAGGACCACCTGGACGGAGACGACCTTGGCCCCGGCGATCGCACCGAGCATCGGCACGTTGGCGTTGCGGTAGTCCTCGCCGTAGCGCATGGACAGCGGCCAGTAGTGCGGCGGCGTCCAAAGGAAGATGACCATAAAGAGCACAACGGCGGGCCACTGGACCGTGTTGGTCACAGCGGCCCAGGCGATCAGCACCGGGAAGCAGCCGGCGGCCCCGCCCCAGACGATGTTCTGGGCTGTGCGGCGCTTGAGGATCATCGTGTAGATGACGACGTAGAAGACGATCGCCCCCAGCCCGAGCCAGGCGGCGAGCGGGTTGGCGCCGAACCAGAGGATCGCGATCGCGGCCGCGCCGAGGAGCCAGGAGAAGACCAGCGCCTCGCGCGGGGTCACCTCGCCGGTGACGAGCGGCCGGTTCTCGGTGCGGTGCATGAGCTTGTCGATGTCGCGGTCGAAGTAGCAGTTGAAGGCGCCCGCGCTGCCAGCGGCAAAGGCACCACCCACCAGGGTCGCCACGATCAGGCCGATCGACGGGAAGCCGCGCTCGGCGTAGATCATGGTCGGCAGCGTGCTGACCAGCAGGAGCTCGATGACGCGGGGTTTCGTGAGCGCCAGATAGGCCTTGGCTTTGCGGGCGAAGCCAGTTCTTCCGCGGATGGGAGAGGCGTTCAGCGGCGTTTCTGTTGTGCTCACGGTGGCAGTCACTCTGTTCTGTCTGGCTGTTCAGTCCGGCTGGTTCCGCAACGCGGGGTGCATATCGGAGGGGTCCGCGCGCAGCGTTCAGGCGTGTCCCCGCCCCCGTTGGTGGCCACGAACCATCATACCGTGCAGGCACAGCGCGACGGGTCCCGGGAGCAATGCCGGCGGAGACCCGTGATTCGAACAGATTAACGCGGGCTCACCGCCGCCGCGCCCGCCGGTGATTCATATAAGCCGAAATCCGGTCCAATTAGTGAGATATACAGCACCCGTCCGTTGGATTAGGGCTAAGCTGTCTGCAGATCAGCGCGTACAGGAACGGCCAAAAGGCCTTAGCTAGTGCTCCATGTATCTTCCTGCAGATTCTGCAGGTGTGCACTGGCGCACGCCGCTGAATGATAGATCAACGTTTCGATGGTGAACGGCTGGTACGTACCGCAGCGGGCACCGATCTGTGCCCCGGACGGGACTGACCATACCACCCGCCATCAGCACAGAGAGGGGCCCGGTTTTCGTGCCACATTTGGAAGAGCAAGACCTGTCTTGGACCAGCCTGGACCAGCGCGCCGTGGACACCATCCGTGTCCTTGCCGCCGACGCGGTGGAGAAGGTCGGCAACGGCCACCCCGGCACCGCCATGAGCCTGGCTCCGGCCGCCTACCTTCTCTTCCAGAAGCTGATGCGGCACGACCCGAAGAACCCTGACTGGCTGGGACGGGACCGTTTCGTCCTCTCCCCCGGCCACACCTCCCTGACGCTGTACATTCAGCTCTTCCTTTCCGGCTACGGCCTGGAACTGAAGGACCTTGAGGCGCTGCGCACTTGGGGTTCGCTGACCCCCGGCCACCCGGAATACAAGCACACCGCCGGCGTCGAGATCACCACCGGCCCGCTGGGCCAGGGCCTCGCCTCCGCCGTCGGCTTCGCCTACTCCCAGCGCCGCATGCGCGGGCTGTTCGACGCCGACGCCGCCGAAGGCACCAGCCCGTTCGACCACACCATTTGGGTTATCGCCTCCGACGGCGACCTCCAGGAAGGCGTGACGTCCGAGGCCTCCTCACTCGCCGGGCACCAGGAGCTCGGCAACCTCGTGGTGATC
This sequence comes from Pseudarthrobacter ribosi, assembly GCF_055412865.1. Taxonomy (NCBI): domain Bacteria; kingdom Bacillati; phylum Actinomycetota; class Actinomycetes; order Micrococcales; family Micrococcaceae; genus Pseudarthrobacter; species Pseudarthrobacter ribosi. The sequence continues at coordinate 24,707 of NZ_JBVAYZ010000016.1, forward strand.
TACGACGAGAACCACATCTCGATCGAGGACGACACCGACATCGCCTTCACCGAGGATGTCCTGAAGCGCTATGAGGCCTACGGCTGGCACACCCAGCGCGTGGACTGGACCCGGACCGGGGAGTACAAGGAGGACGTGCAGGAACTGTACGCCGCGCTGCTGGCCGCGAAAGCCGAAACGGGTAAGCCGTCCATCATCTCGCTGCGCACCATCATCGGCTACCCGGCCCCCAAGAAGCAGAACACCGGCAAGATCCACGGCTCCGCCCTCGGTGCCGAGGAAGTCGCCGCGCTGAAGAAGGTCCTCGGCTTCGACCCGGAGCGAACCTTCCAGGTCGACGACGACGTCCTGGCCCACGCCCGTGAAGTCGTGGACCGCGGCGCTGCCGCCCGCACCGAATGGCAGGCAGCCTTCGAGGCATGGCAGTCCGGCAACGCCGAGGCCGCCGCGCTGCTCGAACGCGTCGAGGCCCGCAAGCTCCCCGCCGAGCTCGACGCCGCGCTCCCGGTCTTCGAAGCCGGCAAGGACGTCTCCACCCGCGCCGCGTCCGGCAAGGTCCTGAACGCGATCGGCCCGGTCATGCCGGAGCTGTGGGGCGGCTCTGCCGACCTCGCCGAATCGAACAACACCACGATCGAGGGCTCGCCGTCATTCATCCCGGCCTCCCGCTCCACGGCCGCTTGGAAGGGCAACCCCTACGGACGGGTGCTGCACTTCGGCATCCGCGAGCACGCCGCCGCGTCGATCGTGAACGGCATCAGCCTGCACGGCCGCACCCGGGCGTTCTCCGGCACGTTCCTGATCTTCAGCGACTACCAGCGCCCGGCGATCCGCCTCGGTGCCCTCATGGGGGTCCCGTCGCTGTACGTCTGGACGCACGACTCGATCGGCCTCGGCGAAGACGGACCGACCCACCAGCCGGTGGAGCAGCTCGCCACGCTCCGGGCCATCCCGGGCCTGGACGTCGTCCGCCCGGGCGACGCCAACGAGGTCGCAGCCGCCTGGAAGGTCATGCTCGAAAACCACGAGAACCCTGCCGGCATCGTGCTGACCCGCCAGAACATTCCCACCTATGCCCGCGGAACGTCCGACGCCGAAGGCGACACCTTCGGTTCCACCGCCGGCGTCGCCAAGGGCGGCTACGTCCTGGCGGAAGCCTCGGCCAACGGCCAGACCGCGGACGCGCAGGTCATCCTGATCGGCACCGGCTCGGAAGTCCAGCTGGCCGTGCACGCCCGCGAGGCGCTCCAGGCCGAGGGCATCCCCACCCGCGTGGTGTCGATGCCCTGCGTGGAGTGGTTCCACAAGCAGGACGCCGCCTACCGCGAAGCGGTGCTCCCGGCGGCAGTCAAGGCACGCGTATCCGTCGAGGCCGGGCTCGCCCTGGGCTGGAAGGAATTCGTCGGCGACGCCGGCCGTTCCATCAGCCTCGAGCACTTCGGCGCGTCGGCGGACTACAAGCGCCTGTTCCAGGAATTCGGCATCACCGCGGAGGCCGTTGCCGCCGCAGCCAGGGAATCCCTCGCGGGCCTTCCGGCCTGACCCCAACTTCACGCTTTCCGGGCCGCCGCCCCAACCGAGGGCGGCGGCCCCAGACTTCAGGAGTTACACATGAGCACCACGCCCAGCACTACCCCCACGCAGCAGCTCTCCGACGCCGGAGTCTCCATCTGGCTCGATGACCTCTCCCGCGGCCGCCTCTCCACCGGCACGCTGCGCAAGCTGATAGAAGAGAAGAACGTCGTCGGCGTCACCACCAACCCGTCGATCTTCCACGCGGCCATCACCACCGGCCACGACTACGACGACATCATCGCCGCCAAAGCCGCCTCCGGTGCCAGCGTCGAGGAGACCGTCTTTGCGATCACCACCTCCGACGTCGCCGACGCCTGCGACCTCTTCGCCCCGGTGGCCGCGGCCACGAAGGGCGTCGACGGCCGCGTGTCGATCGAGGTCGACCCGCGTCTGGCCTGGGACACCGCCAGCACCATCACCGAGGCGAAGGAACTCTCCGCCCAGGTCAACAAGGACAACGTCCTGATCAAGATCCCGGCGACCCTCGAGGGCCTGGAAGCCATCACCGCCACCCTCGCCGCCGGCATCAGCGTCAACGTCACGCTGATCTTCTCGCTGGAGCGCTACCGCGCCGTCATCAACGCGTTCCAGTCCGGCCTGGAGCAGGCCAAGGACAACGGCCACGACCTCTCGAAGATCCACTCGGTCGCGTCCTTCTTCGTCTCCCGCGTCGACGCCGAGATCGACAAGCGCCTCGACGCTATCGGCACCGACGAGGCCCGCGCGCTCAAGGGCAAAGCCGGCCTCGCGAACGCCCGGCTGGCCTACCAGGTCTACGAGGAGCTCTTCTCCACCGAACGCTGGGCGCTCCTGGCCGACGCCGGAGCCCTCCCGCAGCGCCCGCTGTGGGCCTCCACCGGCGTCAAGGACCCGGCCTACCCGGATACGCTCTACGTCACGGAACTCGTCGCCCCCGGTGTCGTGAACACCATGCCGGAAAAGACCCTCGACGCGACCTTCGACCACGGCACCGTCACGGGCAACACGATCAGCCGCGGCTACAACGACGCCAACGCCACCCTGAACGCCCTCGACGCCCTCGGCATCTCCTACAACGAGGTCGTCGCGGTACTCGAGTCCGAAGGCCTCGACAAGTTCGTGGCAAGCTGGAAGGAACTGCTGGCCGACGTCGAGGCAGCCCTTGCCGCTGCGCGGAAGGACGCATAGTCCCATGACCACTCTCAGCTACGACGCCACGGGCGCCGCCCGCCTCGCCCACGAACAGCACCTGCCCGCCCTGCTGGCAGACAAGGTCGCCACCCGGATCTTCGCCAAGGATTCCACCCTGTGGGGTCCTGACGCGGAGGCCGAGTCCTCCGTCCGGCTCGGCTGGGTCGAGGCGGCCACCGTCTCACAGCTGCTGGTCGCGGACATCCTGGCGCTGCGTGACGCGCTGCGCGCAGACGGCGTCAGCCGGATTGTCCTGTGCGGCATGGGCGGATCCTCGCTGGCCCCCGAGGTCATCGCCGGAACCGCCGGCGTCGAGCTGACCGTGCTGGACAGCACCGACCCGGAACAGGTCGCCGCCGCACTCGCGGACCGGCTGGCCGAAACCGCGATCGTGGTGTCCTCCAAGTCCGGGTCCACCCTGGAGACGGATTCGCAGCGCCGGATCTTCGAGCACGCCTTCACCGAGGCCGGGCTCGACGCGAAAAGCCGCATCATCATCGTCACCGATCCCGGTTCGCCGCTGGACAAGGCCTCCCGCGAGGCCGGCTACCGCGCCGTCTTCAACGCGGACCCCACCGTCGGCGGACGCTACTCCGCGCTCACCGCGTTCGGGATGGTGCCGTGCGGACTGGCTGGCGTGGACATCCAGGCCTTCCTGGACGAGGCGGAAGAAGCCGCCGAGGTCCTCAACGAAGACGGCGAGGAAAACATCGGCCTCGCCCTCGGCGCGGCGCTGGGCGGCACCAACCCGCTGCGGGACAAGATCGTCATCGCCGAGGACGGTTCCGGGATCAAGGGCTTCGCGGACTGGGCCGAACAGCTCATCGCCGAATCCACCGGCAAGCTCGGCACCGGCGTGCTTCCGGTCGTCGCCGGGCCGTCCTCCCCGGAGGCCACCCTCGGCGCCCCCGACGTCCTGGTGGTCCGCCTCGTCGGGGCGGACGCGGACGTCAAACTCGGGGAGAACGAGGTCGCGATCGCCGGCGGCCTGCCCACCCAGATGATGACGTGGGAGTTCGCCACCGCGGTCGCCGGGCGCCTGCTCGGGATCAACCCCTATGACCAGCCCGACGTCGAGGCCGCCAAAGTGGCCGCCCGCGGTCTGCTGGACGCCCAGCCGGAACCGACGCCGGCCAACTTCACCGACGGAAGCATCGAGGTCCGCGGCGGCGACTGGCTCGGCGGCGCGAGCACCGCGGCAGAGGCCGTCAGTGCCCTGCTCGGCGAGCTGGGCCCGGACAACTACCTGAGTGTCCAGGCCTACTTCGACCGGCTCGCCTACGCGCCTCTCGAGGGGGTCCGGGACCAACTGGCAGCGCTCAGCGGCCGTCCCGTGACCTTCGGCTGGGGTCCGCGGTTCCTGCACTCCACCGGGCAGTTCCACAAGGGCGGACCCGCGATCGGCGTCTTCCTGCAGGTGACGGCCGCGTCCGCCGCCGACCTGGCCATCCCGGACCGTCCCTTCACCTTCGGCGAGCTGATCTCCGCGCAGGCCGCCGGCGACGCGCAGGTGCTGGCCGAACACGGCCGCCCGGTCCTCCGCCTGCACCTCACGGACCGCGCCGCCGGCGTCCGCCAGCTGCAGGAGATTGTCTCCACGCTGGCCGGCCAGGCAGTCCCCTCCACCGAAAGCTAAGGCACCCACGCAACCATGCCAGACAAACACAACGGCGGCCGCAGTTCCGCGACGCGTTCGGGACGGCCTGCCCGCAACCCGCTCCGCGATCCGCGGGACCGCCGCCTGAACCGTATTGCCGGACCGTCGTCGCTGGTCCTGTTCGGGGTCACGGGGGACCTCGCCCGCAAGAAGCTCATGCCGGCGGTCTACGACCTGGCGAACCGCGGGCTGCTCCCGCCCAGCTTCGCCCTGGTGGGCTTCGCCCGGCGGAACTGGGAAACCGAGGACTTCGCCGCCGAGGTGAAGACCGCGGTCAAGGCCTACGCCCGCACCCCGTTCGATGAAACGGTGTGGACGCAGCTCGCCGAGGGTATCCGCTTCGTGCAGGGCGAGTTCGACGACGACGACGCCTTCAAGCGGCTGTCCGAAACCATCGATGAACTCGATGAGCAGCGGGGAACGCGCGGCAACCACGCGTTTTACCTCTCCATCCCGCCGAACGCCTTCGAGCTGGTCTGCCGGCAGCTGTCCAAGCACGGCCTGGCCCAGGCCGAGGGCGACAAGTGGCGGCGCGTGGTAATCGAGAAGCCGTTCGGGCACGACCTCGAGTCGGCCCGGCAGCTCAACGACATCGTGGAGTCGGTGTTCCCGCCGGACGCGGTCTTCCGGATCGACCATTACCTGGGCAAGGAGACGGTGCAGAACATCCTGGCGCTGCGCTTCGCCAACCAGCTCTTCGAGCCGCTGTGGAACGCGAACTACGTGGACCACGTCCAGATCACCATGGCCGAGGACATCGGCACCGGCGGCCGGGCAGGGTATTACGACGGCGTGGGCGCGGCCCGCGACGTCATCCAGAACCACCTGCTCCAGCTCCTGGCCCTCACGGCGATGGAAGAACCGATTTCCTTCAACGCCGATGACCTCCGCGCGGAGAAGGAAAAGGTCCTCGCCGCCGTCCGGCTCCCCGAGGACCTCTCCACCCACTCGGCGCGCGGGCAGTTCACCGGCGGCTGGCAGGGCGGCGAGAAGGTCGTCGGCTACCTGGAGGAGGACGGCATCCCCGCCGACTCCACGACCGAAACGTTCGCCGCGATCCGGGTCGACATCAACACCCGCCGCTGGTCCGGGGTGCCGTTCTACCTGCGCGCCGGCAAGCGGCTGGGCCGCCGGGTGACCGAGATCGCCGTCGTGCTCAAACGCGCCCCCAACCTACTCTTTACCGACCACGGCGAGGACGACTTCGGCCAGAACGCCGTCGTGATCCGGGTCCAGCCCGACGAGGGCGCCACCATCCGCTTCGGGTCCAAGGTCCCGGGCACCCAGATGGAAGTCCGCGACGTCACCATGGACTTCGGCTACGGCCACTCCTTCACGGAGTCCAGCCCGGAGGCCTACGAACGGCTCATCCTCGATGTGCTGCTGGGCGAGCCGCCGCTGTTCCCGCGCCACGCGGAAGTCGAACTGTCCTGGAAGATCCTCGACCCGTTCGAGGACTACTGGGCGTCCCTGGCCGAGCAGCCCGAACCCTACGCCCCCGGAAGCTGGGGACCTCCCTCCGCCGATGAGCTCCTTGCCCGTGACGGACGAACCTGGAGAAGGCCATGATCGTAGATCTTCCCGACACCACCACCTCCAAGATTTCCAAGAAGATCATGGCGCTGCGCGAGCAGGGCGGCGTGATCGCCCTGGGCCGGGTGCTGACCCTCGTGGTCGTCACCAAGTCCGGGCTGGAAGAGGAGGCCATCGAGGCCGCCAACGAGGCCAGCCGGGAACACCCCTGCCGGATCATCGTCCTTGCCGACGCCGGCGCCAAGGCCCCGACCAGGCTCGACGCGCAGATCCGGGTGGGCGGCGACGCCGGGGCCTCCGAGGTCATCCTGCTCCGCGGCTACGGTGAGCTCGCGGAGGAAAGCGAATCCCTCGTCGCGGCCCTCCTGCTCCCGGACGCGCCGATCGTGGCCTGGTGGCCGCACGGCGCGCCGAAGAACGCCTGCGAGACGTCGATCGGCCGGATCGCGCACCGCCGGATCACGGACTCCGCCAACGAGAACGACCCGCAGCTCGCCCTGGAGAACATCCGCCGCACCTACAAGGCCGGCGACACGGACCTGGCCTGGACCCGCCTGACCAACTGGAGGATCCAGCTCGCCGCGGTCCTGGACCAGGTGGACGGCTCCCCGGTGACGGCGGTCGCCGTCGAAGGCGCCTCGGACTCCCCCAGCACCATCCTGCTGGCCGCCTGGCTCACGCTGGCCCTGGACGCGCCGGTCACAATCGTCGCGGACCCCGCCGGCACCGGGATCCGGCGGGTGCGGCTCACCCGCACCGCAGGGGACGTGCAGCTGTTCCGGCCGGGCCTCACCGTGGCGGAACTGAGCCAGCCCGGGCAGCCGGTGCAACGGATCTCCCTGCCGCGCCGCAGCCTCAAGGACTGCCTGGCCGAAGAACTGCGCCGCCTCGATCCGGACGAAGTGTTCGGTGAAGTGATTACTATTGGACTGCCACGTACCAATCTAAGGAGTGTCCGACCCAGTGAGCGCTGACCCCAGAGTAAGCATCCATCCCGACTCGTCCGTCCTGATGGCAGCCATCGCGGCCCGCCTGATCACCAAGCTGGTGGACATCCAGGACAAACACGGCGAGGCGACGGTGGTGCTTACCGGCGGGTCGATGGGCATCGGCTCGCTGAAGGCCGTGGCCGAGTCGCCGGCGTCCCCCGCCGTCGACTGGTCCAAGGTCAATTTCTGGTGGGGAGATGAGCGCTTCGTCGCCGCCGACGACCCCGAACGCAACGCCCGGCAGGCCCACGAGGCGCTGCTCTCGCGCATCAATGCGGATCCGGCACGGATCCACGTGCCCGGCTCCACCGGCGAGTTCGACACGCCCGAGGAGGCGGCCGCGGACTACGCCCGCCGGCTCAAAGAGGCGGCGACTGCCGAGCACACCGCGGACATGTCCGATGACCGCCCGGAACACCCGTCAGCGCTCCCCCGCTTGGACATCGTCCTCCTGGGGGTGGGGCCGGACGCACACGTTGCGTCGCTCTTCCCCGAACAGGCCGGCATCCGGGAGAAGGAACTTTCCGTGGTGGGCGTCCGGAACTCCCCCAAGCCGCCGCCGCTGCGGGTTTCCCTGACGCTGCCCGCCATCAACACGGCCTCGGAAATCTGGATGGTCGTCGCCGGCGAGGACAAGGCCGGCGCCGTGGGGCTGGCCCTTGCGGGCGCCAACCCGGTGCAGGTGCCGGCTGCCGGCCCGCGGGGCCGGATCCAAACCCTCTGGCTGATCGACGAGAACGCGGCCGCCCGGGTTCCGGCACAGCTGGTCCGGAAGAGTTAGCCGGCAGGGCTACTGCCTGCGCTATCCCTCTGGGGGCTAGCCCTCTGGGAGCGCCCGGCTGGCCCGCAGTCTCTCGAGCGCTCCGGCCAGTACGTCTTCGGCGTCCTGGCTGGAGCGCCGCTCTTTAACGTATTCCAGGTGGCTCTTGAAGCCTTCCGCCGGAACTTCCTCGAGCGCGAACTGCGCCTCGTCCCGGGTGGCCGTCCCGCCGCAGCGGCGGCAGTCCCAGACCCCGGGGATCTGGTCATCGGGCAGCTGGGCGAAGACCAGCGGCGTCTCGTGGCCTTTGGCGCAGCGGTAGCTGACGCGGATGCGGGGTGTGCGGGCGGCGGCGCCGTCGAGCGGTTCGTGGCGGGGCGAGGCCCCTTCGGTGGCTCCTACACGGATGCCCCGGAATCCGGAGGCGGAATGCAGCATCGGGAACTCCTGGCTACTTGGGGACGGAATGCAGGTGCAGTCAGCCAGTGTAGTTCGAAGTTCCCGATGCAGGGCAGGGCCAAAAGGACCCCATATGGAGTTTTTGCAGGGGACTTAGGAGTCGCCCCCGCTGAACCGCATGATCAGGCCGAGGCCGACGATCACGAGGCCCCACGTAATGCCGAGGATGATCGTGAAGCGGTTCAGGTTCCGTTCGGCCACCCCGGAGGAGCTGAGGCCGGAGCTCATGCCGCCGCCGAACATGTCGGACAGACCGCCACCACGACCCTTGTGGAGCAGGATGAGCAGGGTCAGCAGGAGGCTGGTGATGCCCAGGAGGACCTGCAGAATGACATGAAGAACGTCCACGACGGCCTTTCAGAAGATTTGGATTGCGGGGGCCACAACTGTGTCCGGACTAATCCGTCAGCAGGTGACTCTCGAACCTGACAATATTAGCAAACTCAGCGGCGTCCAGGCTGGCACCGCCGACCAGCAGTCCGTCCACGTCGCGTTCCTTGAGGATCGAGGCGGCGTTGTTGGCCTTGACCGAGCCGCCGTAGAGCAGCCGGGTCTTCGCGGCGACGTCCGCGCCGAAGAGCGTGGCGAGCTCGGCGCGGATGGCGGCGCACATTTCCTGGGCGTCGTCCGGCCCGGCAACTTCACCGGTGCCGATGGCCCAGACCGGCTCGTAGGCGACGACGAGCTCGGCGGCCTGCTCCGGGGTGAGGCCCTCGACGCCGGCGCGGAGCTGCGCGAGCGTGTGGTCGACGTGGGTTCCGGCCTGCCGGATTTCCAGGCCTTCGCCGGCGCAAAGCACCGGGGTGATGCCGTGCCGGAAGGCTGCCTTGGTCTTGGCGTTCAGCACCTCGTCCGACTCGTGGTGAATGGTCCGGCGTTCACTGTGGCCGACGAGGACGTAGCTGCAGCCGAGCTTGGCGAGGAACTGCCCGGAAATGTCGCCGGTGTAGGCGCCGGAGTCGGCCGGGGAGAGATCCTGACCGCCGTAGACGATCTTGAGCTCGTCGCCCTGGACCAGGGTCTGGACGCCGCGGAGATCGGTGAACGGCGGGAAGACGGCGACCTCCACCCGGTTGTAGTCGTGCTTGGCGTCGGACAGGGTCCAGGCCAGTTTCTGCAGGAGGGTGATGCCCTGGACATGGTCCATGTTCATCTTCCAGTTGCCCGCGATGAAGGGCGTGCGGTCGAAGGTGCCGTTGGTTGAAGTAGTCACGTGGTCTCCCAAAAGGTCGTAGCAGTGAAACAGCCGGCAGGGCGCCCGTCCTGGGATGGGCGCCCTGCCGGCTGGCGGGTCTAGCGGTCCAGGACGCTCAGGCCGGGAAGTTCCTTGCCTTCAAGGTACTCGAGGCTGGCGCCGCCGCCGGTGGAGATGTGACCGAACTGGTCATCGGAGAATCCGAGGGTCCGGACGGCGGCGGCGGAATCGCCGCCGCCGACCACGGTGAACGCCCCGGTCTCGGTCAGCGCCTGGGCGATGGCCCGGGTGCCCGCGGCGAAGGCCGCGAACTCGAACACGCCCATGGGGCCGTTCCAGAACACCGTTCTGGCGCCCTTGATCCGTTCGGCGAAGGCCGCCGCTGATTCCGGCCCGATGTCCAGGCCGATGCCCTTGGCGCCGAAGCTGCTGCCTTCAATCGCCTCGGCCCGCACCGTCTCGTGCTCGGCGTCGGCGGCGAACTTGCTGGCCACCACGACGTCGGTGGGAACCACGAACTCGGTGCCGGCGTCCGCGGCGCGCTTGAGGTAGTCCTGCACGACCGGGATCTGGTCCTCTTCCAGCAGGCTGCCGGCCACCTTGTGGCCCGCGGCGGCGAGGAAGGTGAACAGCATGCCGCCGCCGACCAGGACGGTGTCTGCCTTGCCGATAAGGTTGTCGATCACGGCGAGCTTGTCCGAGACCTTGGAACCGCCCAGCACGACGACGTAGGGGCGCTGCGTGTCCGTGGTGAGCTTGCGCAGCACCTCGACCTCGGTGCGGACCAGGTCGCCCTGGTAGGACGGCAGGCGGGTGGCGACGTCGTACACGCTGGCATGCTTGCGGTGCACGGCACCGAAGGCATCATCCACGAAGGCGCCGTTGGAACCGGTGAGGGCCACCAGCTCGTCCGCGAATGTGCCGCGCTCGGCGTCGTCCTTGGACGTCTCGCGGGCGTCGAAGCGTACATTTTCGAGAATGAGGGCTTCACCGTCCTGCAGCGCCGCGGCGGATGCCTTGGCGGACTCCCCGACGGTGTCCTCCGCCAGGGAAACCTTGAAGGCAGCGAGCTCGGCCAGCCGCGCCGCTGCGGGCTTGAGCGAGTATTTGTCCTCGGGTGCGCCCTTGGGGCGGCCAAGGTGTGCTGTGACCAGCACGCGGGCACCGGCGTCCGTGAGCTTCGCCAGCACTGGAAGGGAGGCCTTGATGCGGCCGTCGTCAGTCACTGTAGAGCCGTCGAGCGGCACGTTCAGGTCACTTCTGACCAGAACGTACCGCCCGCGGACACCATCAGCGATCAGTTCGTTGAGGGTGTGGAATGTCATGAGTCTTACCCTAGCCCAGCTTGGCTGCGACGAGCTCCGTGAGGTCCACGAGGCGGTTGGAGTAGCCCCACTCGTTGTCATACCAGGAAACAACCTTGACCTGGTTGCCGATCACCTTGGTCAGGCCGGAGTCGAAGATGGAGGACGCCGGGTCGCCGACGATGTCCGAGGAGACGATCGGCTCGTCCGTGTAGGTCAGCAGGCCCTTGAGCTCTGCGGTCTCGGAGGCGGCCTTGAGGGCTGCGTTGACTTCCTCGACGGTGGTTTCGCGGGAGACGACGACGGTCAGGTCAGTGGCGGAGCCGGTGGGAACGGGAACGCGGATGGCGTAGCCGTCGAGTTTGCCCTTGAGTTCCGGGAGCACCAGGCCGATCGCCTTGGCCGCACCCGTGGAGGTGGGGACCATGTTGATGGCGGCGGCGCGGGCGCGCCGGAGGTCCTTGTGCGGGCCGTCCTGCAGGTTCTGGTCGGCGGTGTAGGCGTGGATGGTGGTCATCAGGCCGCGCTCGATGCCGAAGGCGTCGTTGATGACCTTGGCCAGCGGGCCGAGGCAGTTGGTGGTGCAGGAGGCGTTGGAGATGATGTGGTGCGCGGCGGGGTCGTAGAGCCCGTCGTTGACGCCCATCACAATCGTGATGTCCTCGTCCGCGGCGGGGGCGGAGATCAGGACCTTCTTGGCGCCGGCGTCGATGTGCTTCTGCGCGTCGGCGGCCTTGGTGAAGAACCCGGTGGATTCGATCACGATGTCAACGCCGAGCTCGCCCCAGGGCAGCTTGGCCGGATCGCGCTCGGCGAGGACCTTGACGGTCTTGCCGTCGACGACGATGTTGCCGTCCTTGACCTCGATCGTCTCCTGCAGGCGGCCGCCCACGGAGTCGTATTTGAAGAGATGGGCCAGGGCTTCCGGGCTGGTGAGGTCGTTTACGGCCACGATCTCGAGGTCTGCCCCCTGGGCAAGTGCGGCGCGGAAGTAGTTGCGGCCAATACGGCCGAAGCCGTTAATACCAATACGGGTGGTCACGTTTTCAGTCTCCTTGGTGCTTTTGCAAGCACGACTAGTTGAGAAGGCGCTCAAGCCAACTAACAGATCCCGCACGCCATTGGGCAGAGATGATTAACAGATCGGAGGGCGACCAGCCACATTGCTGAAGGCTAACCGCCTTCCGTGACCCATCTTACGTTTAACTTGGCCTGCCCCCGCAAGTACGGGGGCAGGCTGTCCACAATTTGAGCCAGCCGGCCCGAATTGTGAAGTTTGTTACAGGCGCGTGAACGCCGTCACACGGACCGGGTCACGGCGTGTTAGAGCGTGATCAGGCCGGTGGCGTTCTTGCGGGCGGCGTCAAAGCGCTTGGCGACGTCGGCCCAGTTCACGATGTTCCAGAAGGCCTTGACGTAATCGGCCTTGACATTGACGTAGTCCAGGTAGAAGGCGTGCTCCCACATGTCCAGCATCAGCAGCGGGGTGGTGCCGAGCGCGACGTTGCCCTGCTGATCGTAGAGCTGCTCGATGACGAGGTTGCCGCCGATCGGCTCGTAGGCCAGGAAGCCCCAGCCGGATCCCTGCAGGCCCAGCGCCGCGGCGCTGAACTGGGCGCGGAACGCGTCGAAGGAGCCGAACGCGTCATCGATGGCCGCTGCGAGCTCACCCACGGGCTTGTCGCCGCCGTCCGGGGAGAGGTTGTTCCAGAACACCGAGTGGTTGATGTGCCCGCCGGTGTGGAACGCGAGGTCCTTGGAGAGGCGGTTGATGTTGGCGAAGTCGCCCTTTTCGCGTGCCTCGGCCAGCTGGGCGAGGGCGTTGTTGGCGCCGGCCACGTAGGCGGCGTGGTGCTTGCTGTGGTGCAGCTCCATGATCCGCGCGGAAATGTGGGGCTCCAGCGCTGCGTAGTCGTAGCTGAGTTCTGGCAGTACGTACTCGGTCACAAAATCCTCCAATGTCGTGGACTGGTTGTCCGTTGGGTAACTCTCGGATTGTGCATCCGGATGTTGTGGCACCCGGAAGTCTCTGGATCGGAATCCAGTGGGCATAGCCTCCGGTCCCCCTGAGGTATTCCCGCCGGCCCGATCCGATTCTGCCGATGTTTCCGGGGAGAGGCTACTCGTCCAGCATTTCCGGCGTCACATTGGCTTCCGTGCCGGGGATGCCGAGGTCCTGGGCGCGTTTGTCCGCCATGGCCAGTAGGCGGCGGATCCGCCCGGCGATGGCGTCCTTGGTCATGACGGGGTCCGCGAGGCGGCCGAGTTCGTCGAGGCTGGCCTGTTTGTGCGCCACGCGGAGTTCACCGGCGTACTTCAGGTGGTCCGGGACGTCGTCGCCGAGGATCTCCAGGGCACGGTCCACACGGGCGCCCGCGGCGACCGCAGCCTGTGCCGAACGGCGCAGGTTGGCGTCGTCGAAGTTGGCCAGCCGGTTGGCGGTGGCCCGGACTTCCTTCCGCATCCGCCGTTCCTCCCACACCATGAGCGCGTCGTGGGCGCCCATCCGGGTCAGCAGCGCGGCGATCGTGTCGCCGTCGCGGATCACCACGCGGTCCACTCCCCTGACCTCGCGGGCCTTGGCCTGGATGCCGAGCCGGCGGGCCGCGCCCACGAGGGCCAGGGCCGACTCGGGCCCGGGGCAGGTGACCTCCATGGCGGAAGACCGGCCAGGCTCGGTGAGGGACCCGTGGGCCAGGAAGGCACCGCGCCAGACGGCCTCGGCGTCGGCGGCGGAACCGTTCACCACGACCGAGGGCAGGCCGCGGACCGGGCGGCCCCTGGCGTCCAGCAGGCCGGTCTGGCGGGCGAGGGCCTCGCCGTCGCGCACCACCCGGACGACGTAGCGGCTGCCGCGGCGCAGTCCGCCGCCGGAGACAACAATGATCTCGCTCTGGTGCCCGTAAATCTCGGCGATGGCGGCGCGCAGCCGCCGCGCGGTCGAGGCGAGGTCGACTTCGGCCTCGATCACGATCCGGCCGGAGATGATGTGGAGTCCGCCGGCGAAGCGAAGCATGGCGGACACTTCAGCCTTGCGGACCGAGGACTTCTTGATGTCCAGCCGGGAAAGTTCTTCCTTGACGGATGCTGTCAGTGCCATGGCACTTTTCCTACCTGTTCCCGAAAATGTCGTTGTACGCCGTTGCCAGACGCAGCGTGTCGTGGATCGGCCGGCGGCTCGACGCCCCCACTTTACCCAACACCACCTCGGCGCCGAGCATCCCGGCCGCCTGTTCGAAGTCGGCGCGGTCCGTCACGGAGGCCGGATCGGCCAGGACGACGTCGATTGTGAAGTCGGGGGCGTAGTCCCGGAGCACCCGCAAGTGGTCGGCGGCGGACATGCCGAGGGTTTCCTTGGTGTCCGTGGCGAGATTCATGGTGAGGCACCGGCGGGCCGCCGTGTTGCAGAGCGCACCGCGCATTTCCGGCAGCAGCAGGTGCGGCAGCACGGAGGTGTACCAGGAGCCGGGGCCCAGGATGACCCAGTCGGCCAGTTCGATCGCGGTGAGCGCCTCGACGCAGGCGGGGGCGTCCTCGGGCAGCAGCCGGACCCGTTCCAGCGATCCGGCGACGGCGCACTGCGCCTGGCCGGTCAGGGTCTGCAGCGTCTGGCTGCCGTCCGGCGCGGTGACCCGGACCTGGCCCTCGATGGTCAGCGGGACGCTGGACATCGGCAGGACCTCCCCGCGGGCGCCCAGCAGCGCACCCGCCCATTTGAGGCCCGTCACGGTGTCGCCGAGGAGCTCCCACAGGGTCACGATCAGCAGGTTGCCCATGGCGTGGTCGTCGAGGGAACCGCCGCGGCCCTTGCCGGGCGCGAAGCGGTGCTGCATGACGTCGCGCCACGTGCGGCCCCAGTCGGTGTCGTCACAGAGCGCCGACAACGCCATCCGGAGGTCGCCGGGCGGCAGGACGCCGTACTCCTCGCGCAGCCTGCCGGAGGACCCGCCGTCGTCCGCGACGGTGACGACGGCGGTCAGCTCGGACGTGAGCAGGCGCAGCGCGGACAGCGACGCGGCGAGGCCGTGGCCGCCGCCGAGCGCCACGACGGAGGGACCTTTGTCCTGCTGGCTGGCGAAGGCGGCGCTGGCCGGAGGGACGAGCGGCAGTGGCCCGGTGAGCAGCGCCATTATTCCCGGCCCAGGTCCCGGTGGGTGGTGGTCACGGTGACCCGCGGGTACTGCGCGAGCCGGCGGGACAGCTCGACGGCGACGGCCACGGAGCGGTGTTTGCCGCCGGTGCAGCCGACGGCGATGGTGGCGTAGTGCTTGTTCTCCCGGCGGTAGCCGTCGAGGACCGGTTCGAGGGCCAGCACGTAGCGTTCCACGAAGTTGCCGACGCCCTCCGCCTCCAGCACGTAGTCGCTGACGTCCTGGTCCAGACCGGTGTGCGGGCGCAGCGCCGGCACCCAGTGCGGGTTGGGGATGAAGCGGGCGTCGGCGACGAAGTTGGCGTCGACCGGGAGCCCGTACTTGAAGCCGAAGCTCATCACGTTGAGGCGGAGGGCCACGGGCCCGGTGTCGCTGAACAATTCGGTGATCGCGGTGGCGAGGCCGTGGACGTTCAGGGTGGAGGTGTCCAGCACGACGTCGGCGGAGGTGCGGAGTTCGTGCAGGAGTTCGCGTTCGGCGGCGATGCCGTCCAGGATCCTGCCGCCGCCCTGCAGCGGGTGGGGGCGCCGGCCCTGTTCGAAGCGGCGGACGAGGACGTCGTCGTTCGCGTCGAGGAACAGCACCCGGAACCCGACACCGCTGGCTTCCAGGTTGCGCAGGGCGGTGCGGATGTTGGCGAACAGATCCTTGCTGCGGACGTCCATCACGACAGCGAGCTTGGAAATGGAACCCGGCGCGTGGGACACGATTTCCGCAAGGGTGCCGAGCATCTGCGGGGGGAGGTTTTCCACGACGTACCAGCCGTGGTCTTCCAGCGCGTCCGCGGCGGTGCTCCGGCCGGCTCCAGACATGCCCGTCACCACGAGCAGTTCGGCCTCGACGGGTTTGACCGGCGTCATGCTGTCCGGCTCCATCCCGGATCCTGCCGTCGACTCTGCCATTAGTGAAGCCCCGTTCTGCTGTGCTGTTGTTCCCGATTTCTGACGGGTGCGGCCCGCGGTGCAATGAACCGCCGCTCGCCGCTTCCCAAGTCCTTACCCTAGCCAAGTTTGCCGGGCCTAGCTAAGTCTCCAGAATTTCGCCGGTGGTCATGTTGATGGCGGGGACGGTGACGGAGCCGTCGTCGTCCCTGAAGTGCCGGACGATCGCCGCAGCCAGCGACGGGCCGATCCCCTTGGCGCCGGTGAGTTCCTCGACGCTGGCCGTCCGGATGCTCTTGACCGAGCCGAACTGGGCGAGCAGGGCCTTGCGCTTGGATTCGCCGAGGCCGGGCACGCCGTCGAGCGCGGACACGGTCATCGCCTTGCCGCGCTTCTGCCGGTGGAAGGAGATCGCGAAGCGGTGCGCCTCGTCGCGAACGCGCTGCAGCAGGTACAGCCCGGCCGAAGCGCGCGGCAGGATCACCGGGAAGTCGCTGTCCGGCAGCCAGACCTCCTCGAGCCGTTTGGCGAGCCCGACGACGTAGACATCGTCGATGCCCAGTTCGGCCAGGGCGCGTGCGGCCGCGTTGACCTGCGGCTTGCCGCCGTCGACCACCACGAGGTTGGGCGGGTAG
This sequence comes from Pseudarthrobacter ribosi, assembly GCF_055412865.1. Taxonomy (NCBI): domain Bacteria; kingdom Bacillati; phylum Actinomycetota; class Actinomycetes; order Micrococcales; family Micrococcaceae; genus Pseudarthrobacter; species Pseudarthrobacter ribosi. The sequence goes on from NZ_JBVAYZ010000016.1 coordinate 41,016, forward strand.
GCGAACCTGGTCCGCGGCGCGGCGGTCGTCGTGTCGGCGACGGCGACCGGGGAGGAGGCCGCGACGGCGGCGTCGGCCGTGGCGTTGAGCATGGCCTGATGGCCCGGCTGCCGGGCGGCCTCGGCCTGCGCCGTCTTCTCCTGGAGGTAGTTCCGGAACCGCCGGGTCAGCACGTCATGCATGGCCGCGGTGTCGTCCGTCGCGGCGGCGCCGGTGACGGAGAACTTCCGGTACTCGGACTTCTTCGGCAACCCGTCCTCGACCACGACCATGGAACCGACCACATTGGTGCCCTGGACGTGTGAGATGTCGAAGCATTCGATCCGCATCAGCGCGACCGGCAGTTCGAGGGCCTCCTGCAGTTCCTGCAGGGCCTGGGACCGCAGGGTCAGATCGCCGGCGCGGCGGGATTTGTGGAGCTTGAGGGCGTGCTCGGCGTTGTCCCGGACGGTGGCCAGCAGGGCGGCCTTGTCCCCTCGCTGCGGCACGCGGACATCGACCCTCGCCCCGCGCAGCCCGCTGAGCCACTGCGCCAGCTCCGCGGCGTTGCTGGGCTCCGTCGGGACGAGGACCTCGCGGGGCAGCCTGCCCTGGAGCCCGGCTTCCTCGCCGTACACCTGCTGGAGCAGATGCTCGACGAGGTCCGGCGTGGTGGAGTCCTCGACCTTTTCGACGACCCAGCCGCGCTGGCCGCGGATCCGGCCGCCACGGACGTGGAAGACCTGCACGGCGGCTTCGAGTTCATCCTCGTGCAGGGCGAAGACATCGGCGTCAGTGCCCTCGGCAAGGACGACGGCGTTGCGTTCGAACACCTTCTTGAGCGCGACGATGTCGTCGCGGATCCGCGCCGCCCGCTCGTAGTCCAGTTCCGCCACGGCGGCGGCCATGTCCTTTTCCAGCCGCGTGACGAACGGCTTGGCCTCGCCGCCCATGAACGTGCAGAAGTCCTCGGCCAGGGCGCGGTGCTCCTCCGCGGAGATGCGGCCGACGCAGGGCGCCGCGCACTTGTCGATGTAGCCCAGCAGGCAGGGCCTGCCGCTGGCCTCGGCCCGTTTCAGGACGCCGGGGCTGCAGCTGCGGACGGGGAAGACACGCAGCAGGGTGTCCATGGTGTCGCGGATGGCGCCGGCGGTGTAGGGGCCGAAGTAGCGGGTGCCCTTGCGGCGTTCGCCGCGCAGGACCTGGACGCGGGGGTACTTCTCCCCCATTGAGACGGCCAGGTATGGGTAGCTTTTGTCGTCCCGGAACATCACGTTGAACCGGGGCTTGAATTCCTTGATCCAGGTGTATTCGAGCTGCAGCGACTCGAGCTCGCTGCCGACGACGGTCCACTCGACGCTGCTGGCCGCATGAACCATTGCATAGGTTTTGGGGAGCAGCCCGGCCGGGTTGGCGAAGTAGGAGTTCAGCCGCGCACGGAGATTCTTGGCCTTGCCGACATAGATGACCCGGCCGTGCGGGTCGCGGAAGCGGTACACGCCCGGATTGGTCGGAATCTCACCCGTCTGGGGTCGGTAACTCGCTGGATCTGCCACAGTTCAAGTCTACTGAGCAGTCAGCCGTGCCCTTGACAGTTAAGCCCCGGGCAGTATTTCCGGACCCGAAAAGGCGGCCCCGCGAGTGGGCGCAGCGGTGCCCTAGTCGACGACCTTGCTCTGGTTGTAGCTTGTGGAGCGTTCCTGGCCGCTGAGTTCCGCGATCGCGTCCATGATGCGGTCGGTGGCCTGCCGGCGGGCGGGCAGGGAGTGGTCCGGCCCGGTCTTGTCGAAGTACAGCGGTGCACCGACTTTCATAGTGAAGTGCTGCGGCTTGACCGACTTGCTGTCCGCGGGCTGAAGGTGCTCGGTGCCGACCAGTCCGACCGGGATCACCGGGGCGCCGGTGGTCAGGGCCAGCCAGCCGACGCCGGTGCGGCCGCGGTAGAGGATGCCGTCGCGGGAACGTGTTCCCTCCGGGTAGATGCCGACGCCCTTGCCGGAGTCAAGGATTTCCAGCAGGGTTTTAAGCGCCTGGACGCTGGCGGCCTGTTCGCCGCGTTCCACCGGGATGGAGCCGACAGCCTCGAAGAAGGACTTCATCACCGTGCCCTTGACCCCTCCGGTGGTGAAATATTCCGCTTTGGCGAAGAAGGCCACGGGGCGGGGCATGAGCGCCTGGACGATCACGCTGTCCAGGAAGGACAGGTGATTGGGGGCGACGATGAACGGGCCCTCTTTGGGGACGTTCTCGAGTCCAATGACCGTGGGCCGGCAGGTCGAGGTCACCAGTCCCCGCGTGGTCCAGCGGATTGCCTCAAACATTGCCATCGGTGTGCACCTCGTCTACGGCGTCGGTCATCGGGTCAGCGGTCACTGCGTGCGGGGTCACGGCGGCCCGTCCCGGATCCCGCCGGGCAATGGTCTCGTGGAGGGCCGCGCTGCTGTGCACGATCTCCACCGCGCCGGCCGCGTCCAGTTCGCCGTCCGGAGCGAAGCCCCAGCCTACGCCGATGCAGTCGATTCCATTGGCAGCCGCTCCGGCCACGTCCTGCGCGCGGTCCCCCACCATCACGGCCTGCCGGGTGTCCACACCGTGGTCGTTGGCTAGGTCCGCCAGGGCCGAGGCCACGATCGCCGCCTTCCCGGACGGGACGCCGGCTCCTGCCGCCTCATCGGCGGCCGAGCCGCGGATGGTGTGGAACAGGGCGGCGATGCCGTGGTGTTCCAGGACGGTCCGGGCGATGCCTTCGGGTTTCTGGGTGGCGACGGCGATGGGCCGGCCCGCCTCGACGAAGGATTCCAGCAGCGCCCGGATTCCCGGGTACAGCAGGCTTTGGCCGATGCCGGTGGCGCGGTAGTGCTCGCGGTAGATGCGGATGGCGTCGTCGAGACGTTCGGCAGGGACCCCGGCGATGTCCGTGAGGGAATGGCTGAGTTTCGGGCCGATCATGGCATCCATCAGGGCCTTGTCGGGAACCCCGAGGCCAAGCTCGGTGAGGGCCGCTGCGATTCCGTCCGTTATCCCCCCGGCCGGATCGACAAGAGTGCCGTCCAGGTCGAAGATCACGGGCACTGTTGTTTGCGTCACCGGCCTAGTTTCTCACGAGTGCACGGATGCCAGAAACTCACATGCCCCAGCGGGAATGTATCAGGGCGAGACGCCGGTGCCTCCGCGGCCATTGCGCGGAGGCACCGGCGCCGGGGCCGCGTCAGGCCAGGATTTCGGCGAGGAAGGCCGCCGTATGGCTTTCCGTGGACTTGGCCACCTGTTCCGGGGTTCCGGAGGCGACGATCCGGCCGCCGCCGGACCCGCCGTCGGGGCCCAGGTCCACGATCCAGTCCGCGCTCTTGATGACGTCGAGGTTGTGCTCGATCGTGATGACCGTGTTGCCCTTCTCCACGAGTCCCTGGAGGACCAGGAGCAGCTTCCGGATGTCCTCGAAGTGCAGGCCCGTGGTGGGTTCGTCCAGCACGTAGATGCTGCGCCCGTTGGAGCGCTTCTGCAGTTCCGCGGCGAGCTTGACGCGCTGCGCCTCGCCGCCGGAGAGCGTTGTGGCGGGCTGGCCCAGCCGGACGTAGCCCAGTCCGACGTCGACGAGGGTCCTGAGGTGCCGGGCGATCGGCGAGAAGGCTGCGAAGAACTCCGCGCCTTCCTCGATCGGCATGTTCAGGACGTCGGCGATCGTTTTGCCCTTGTAGTGGACTTCCAGGGTTTCGCGGTTGTACCGGGCGCCGTGGCACACCTCGCAGGGCACGTAGACGTCCGGCAGGAAGTTCATTTCGATCTTCAGCGTGCCGTCGCCGGAGCACGCCTCGCAGCGGCCGCCCTTGACGTTGAAGGAGAACCGGCCCGGCAGGTAGCCCCGGACCTTGGCCTCGGTGGTCTCGGCGAACAGCTTGCGGATGTTGTCAAAGACACCCGTGTAGGTCGCCGGGTTGGACCGCGGGGTCCGGCCGATCGGGCTCTGGTCGACGTGGACCACCTTGTCGAGGTGCTCGAGGCCCTGGATGGACTTGTGCCGCCCCGCCACCTGCTTGGCGCCGTTGAGCTTGTTGGCCAGGACCTTGTAAAGGATCTCGTTGACCAGGGTGGACTTGCCGGAACCGCTGACGCCGGTCACCGCGGTGAACAGGCCCAGCGGGAAGGTGGCATCCACGTTCAGGAGGTTGTTCTCCTTGGCGCCGACGACCTTGAGTTCGCGTTTCTTGTCGTACTTGCGGCGCTTCTTGGGGATCTCAATCCGTTTCCGGCCGGAGAGGTAGTCGCCGGTGAGCGACTCGGTGTTCTCGAGCAGCTCCTTGTAGGAACCGGAGTGCACCACCATGCCGCCGTGTTCGCCTGCTCCCGGTCCGATGTCCACCACCCAGTCGGCTTCCTGGATGGTGTCCTCGTCGTGCTCCACGACGATCAGGGTGTTTCCGAGGTCCCGCAGCCGGGTGAGGGTCTCGATCAGGCGGCGGTTGTCCCGCTGGTGCAGGCCGATGGACGGCTCGTCCAGGACGTAGAGCACGCCCACGAGGCCGGAGCCGATCTGGGTGGCGAGCCGGATGCGCTGGGCTTCTCCGCCGGAGAGGGTGCCGGAGGGGCGCTCCAGGTTCAGGTACTCCAGGCCGACGTCGAGCAGGAACGTCAGGCGGGCCTGGATCTCCTTGAGGACCTGGTTCGCGATCTGGGCTTCGCGGCCGGTGAGGACGAGGTTGTCCAGGAAGTGGGCGCATTCGCGCATCGGCAGGGCGGCGACCGCGGCAATGGACTTGCCGTTGATCAGCACCGAGAGCGACGCCGGGTTCAGGCGCGCGCCGTTGCAGGCCGGGCACGGGATCTGCCGCATGTACTCCTCGTAACGGTCGCGGGCCGAGTCCGAGTCCGTTTCGAGGTGCTTGCGGTGGACGTACTGGATAACGCCCTCGAAGCCGGTGCTGTATTTGCGTTCCCGGCCGAAGCGGTTGCGGTACTGCACCACCACCTTGTGGTCCTTGCCGTGCAGCACGGTCTGGCGGGTGTCCTCGGAGAGTTTGTCCCACGGGGTCGTCATCGAGAAACCGAGTTCTTTGGCGAGACCGCCGAGCAGGCGGTTCCAGTACTCCGTCGTGGCGGTGCCGAGGGACCACGGCGCGATGGCCCCTTCCGCGAGGGACAGTTCCCCGTTGGGGATGATGAGTTCCTCATCGACTTCCAGCTTCGTGCCGATGCCGCTGCAGGCCGAGCAGGCGCCGAAGGGGTTGTTGAAGGAGAAGGAGCGCGGCTCGATCTCGTCGATCGCGAGGGGGTGCTCGTTGGGGCAGGCGAGGTGCTCGGAGAAGGCCCTGATCCGCTCCGCGTCATCAGCATCAAGGTCGACGAATTCGGCGAGGATCCGCCCCTCGGCCAGGCCCAGCGCGGTTTCCACCGAGTCGGTGAGCCGCTGGCGGATGCCATCCTTGACCACGAGGCGGTCCACGACCACCTCGATGGTGTGCTTGAACTGCTTGCCCAGCTTGGGGGGATCGCTCAGCTGGATCAGCTTGTCATCGACCCGCGCCCGCGAGTAGCCCTTCGCGGTGAGTTCCTTGAACAGTTCGACGAACTCGCCCTTGCGGCCGCGGACCACCGGGGCCAGGACCTGGAAGCGGGTGCCCTCCGGCAGTTCCAGCAGCTGGTCGACGATCTGCTGCGGGGTCTGCTTCGCGACGAGCTCCCCGCAGACGGGGCAGTACGGGCGGCCGACACGGGCCCATAGCAGGCGCATGTAGTCGTAGATCTCGGTGATGGTGCCCACGGTGGAGCGGGGGTTCTTGCTGGTGGACTTCTGGTCGATGGACACCGCGGGCGAGAGGCCCTCGATGAAGTCGACGTCGGGCTTGTCCACCTGGCCCAGGAACTGCCGGGCGTAGGCGGACAGGGATTCGACATACCGGCGCTGGCCCTCGGCGAAGATCGTGTCGAAGGCCAGCGACGACTTGCCCGAACCGGAGAGCCCGGTGAAGACGATCATGGAGTCGCGGGGCAGGTCCAGGTCGACGTTGCGGAGGTTGTGCTCGCGCGCTCCCTTGACAATGAGCCGGGACATGTCCGGGCGCTTCACCGCGGGGCGGGATTCCTCCGCGCGGCCCGGTTTGACCGGACTCATCGGAACGGAGCCCATCGGAACTGGGCGCTCCTGAACTGCGGAGGGCGGGGAATCAACGGCTGGATCTTCAGCTACGGCTTTAGGCACGCTACCAATGCTAATCGAAAACTTCTTCGAATTTCTATTTCCGGCCGTGCCGCCGGCCGGGTCCGGCCGCCCATTGTGTTAATGGTGCGCTACTCGCGGTCGTAGGCGGCCGCGAGCAGTTGCACGGCCTCGGCGAAGCTGGCGCCCTGGGCCTTTGCGGCGGCGGCGAACTCGGCGGCGGCGGCGGAGAGCGAACTCCAGGCCTCGTCCCGGGCGCACACCACCGTGCCGTTCCGGCCCCTGGTCAGCACGACGCCGGCCGCCTCCAGTTCCTTGTAGGCCCGGGCCACGGTATGCGGCGCGACGCCGAGTTCACCGGCCAGGCTCCGGACGGCAGGAAGCTTGGTCCCGGGCGCAAGGGTGCCGTTGTCCGCCCGTTCAATAATGTTGAGCCGGAGCTGTTCGAACAGCGGCACGGAGCTGCCCGGGTTGGGCCGCCAGGCCCCGGGGAACGGTGTGATGGACGTCTCGGTGGGGGTCACTGTCCGGGCTCCCGAGTGGGGTTGCGGTGTTCGCGGCGGGCGAACTGCGCCTCGTACAGATTCAGGTACAGCCCGCCCCTGGCCATGAGTTGCCGGTGGGTGCCCTGTTCAACGATCTGTCCTTGGTCCATGACGAGAATTAGATCAGCGTCCCGGACGGTGGACAAGCGGTGGGCTATGACGAAGCTGGTGCGTCCCTGCCGGAGCCGCCGCATGGCCTGCCGGATCTGCGCCTCGGTGCGGCTGTCGACCGAGCTGGTGGCCTCGTCGAGGACCAGGATGCTCCGCCCGGCCAGCTGTGCCCTGGCGATCGAGATGAGCTGGCGCTGGCCGCGGCTCAGCGAGTCGCCGTCGTTGCCGAGCATCGTGGCGTAGCCGCCGGGCAGGGCCCGGACGAACGGGTCCACGTGGCTGGCCTGCGCCGCGGCCACAATTTCGCCGTCGCCCGCGCCGGGGCGGCCGTACTCGATGTTGTCCCGGATGGTCCCGGTGAACAGCCACGTGTCCTGCAGCACCGTGCCGAAGTTGGCCCGCAGTTCATCGCGCGGGAGCGCCGCGATGTCCGCCCCGTCGACCGTGATCCGGCCGGAATCCAGTTCGTAGAACCGCATCAGGAGGTTCACCACGGTGGTCTTGCCGGCGCCGGTGTGCCCCACGATCGCAACGGTCTGCCCCGGCTCCACGGCGAAGGACAGGTCCCGGACCACGGGCGAGCCGGGGCGGTAGCCAAAGGTGACACGCTCAAACGTCACCCGGCCGACGGCCCGGGGCGCCGGATCCCCGCTGCCGGCAGGCCCGCCGGCGGACGCCGCAGCGGAGGCCCCTGCCCCCGCCCCCGCACCCGCCGCCGGACGCGGGGCAGGTTCCGGCGGGATCTCCGGTGCGTCGAGGAGCTCAAAGACCCGACCGGCCGACACGAGGCAGGACTGCATGAGCGTCAGCATGCCGCCGATCTGACCCATCGGCTGGCTGAAGAGCCTGCTGAACTGGAAGAAGGCCTGGAGGCCGCCGATGGTCAGGGCGCCGGACAGGACCTGGAGCGCGCCGACGACGGCGACCGCGACATAGTTGAGGTTGGACACCAGGACCATGAGGGGCTGCACGACGCCGGACACGTACTGGGCGCGGGTACTGGACCGGCACAGCTTGTCGTTGCCGGCCTTGAAACTGGCCGCGGCTGCGTCCTGCCGTCCGAAGGCCTTGATGACCTCGTGGCCGGTGAAGAACTCCTCCAGCTGTGCGTTCAGCTCGCCCGTGCTCCCCCACTGCTCGGTGAAATGGGCCTGGGATTTCCGGGCCACTAGGAAAGTGATGAGGGTGGACACCGGGACGGAGACCAGCGCGATCACGGCCAGGACCGGGGAGAGCCACAGCATCATGGCCAGGGCCCCGGAGAGCATCAGCAGCGACAGGATCAGCTGGTTGAGGAGCTGGTTGAGCGCCTGGGCGATGTTGTCGACGTCGTTCGTGGCGCGGCTCAGAACGTCCCCACGGTGCTGCTCGTCGAAGTGGCTGGACGGCAGGACGTGCAGCTTTTCCTCCACCGAAGCCCTCAGACCGTAGCCCAGGCGCTGCACCGCCACGGCCGTCAGGGCTCCCTGGATCCAGCTGAAGAGGGAAGCCCCCAGATACATGACGGACACGGCCGCCAGCAGGGCGCCCAGTCTCTTCTGGTCGAAGAATCCGCCGGCCACACCCTCGACGATGACGTCGGTGGCGTCACCCAGGATTTTCGGCGCCGCCACATTGAGCACCACAAAGGCGCAGGTCGCGGCGATGACTCCGACCATCCGCCACTTCGACGGCCGCAGCAGCCCCAACAGCCGGCCGGCCGTGCGCCACCGGAACCGGCCGCCGGTCCCGGCATCCCCAGGGGACACCACCGGGAGGGATTCGTTGCCGCCGCCGGAGGGCGAGTCCATCAGGGTCGAGTCCACCAGGGGCTGGTCCTGGGCGTCACGGGCGGTGGGTGCGTCGGCCTCGGCGTCGAGCGCCGGTTCACGGGTCACAGGGTTTCCTCCAGCACCAGCTGCGACGCTGCGATCTCCCGGTAACTCGGCGACGACTCCATCAGCTCCTGATGTGTACCCTGCGCCGCGACCCGGCCGTCTTCGAGGACCAGGATCAGTCCGGCGTCCACGATCGTGGCGACCCGTTCGGCGACGATCAGGACGGTAGCCGTGCGCAGCAGCGTCGCCATCGCCTCGCGGAGCCGGTAGTCCGTGCCGTAGTCGAGCGCTGAAAAGCTGTCGTCGAACACGTACACGGGAGACCTGCGGAGCAGCGCGCGCGCGATGCACAGCCGCTGCCGCTGACCGCCGGAAAAGTTCGTGCCGCCCTGGCTCACCGGTGACTCCAGGCCCAGCGGCAGCTCCCGGACAAACTCCGCGGCCTGCGCGGCGTCCAGCGCCTGCCAGAGATCCTTGTCCGTCGCCGCGGGCGCCGCCATCCTCAGGTTCCCGGCGAGCGTTCCGGAGAACAAATACGAATGCTGGGGAACGACTGCGACCAGGCTCCGCAGCGCCGCCAGGGGCAGGCCGCGCACATCGCATCCGCCGATGCTTATCTGCCCGCCGGTGGCCTCCAGGAATCTGGGCAGCAGGTTCAGCAGGGTGGTCTTGCCGCTGCCGGTGGCGCCGATGACCGCCGTCACGGCCCCGGGAGCGGCCGTGAAGCTGACGCCGTCGAGGACCGGGGCCTCGGCGCCCGGGTACGCGAAGGACACGTCGCGGAACTCCACGGCATTGCCCTCGGGTGCCGCTCCGCCCGGGCCGTCCGTGATCGCCGGCGCCGTGTCCAGGACCGCCTGGATCCGTTCGGCGCAGGCTGCCGCGCGGGGCGCCGTCATGAAGACGTACATCGCCATCATGATCGCGATCAGGATCTGCAGGATGTAGGCGATGAACGCCGTCAGCGCGCCCAGCCGCATGTCGCCGGACTGGATCCGGTGCCCGCCGAACCAGACCACACCGACCGAGGACAGATTGACCACGAACATGACCAGCGGCATCATTCCCGCGACCAGCAGCGCCGAACGCAGGTTGTTCCGGGTCAGATCCCGGTTGGCCCCGTCGAAGCGCCTCATTTCGTGCCCTTGGCGGACAAATCCCCGGATGACGTTGGCGCCGATGATCTGCTCACGCAGCACCCGGCTGATCCGGTCGATGAGTTCCTGGCCCTGGCGGTAGAGCGGGACCAGGCGGCGCACGATCAGGACCATGATGACCGCCAGCACCGGAATGATCGCGACGACGATGCCGGACAAGGCGATGTTCTGGTGCACGGCCAGCACGATGCCGCCGATGAAGATGGCGGGCGCCGCGACCAGCATCGTGAACACGAGGACCATGAGGTTCTGGATCTGCGCGACGTCGTTCGTGGCCCTGGTGACCAGGCTGGCGGCGCCGAAGCCGCCGACTTCCTGCGAGGACATGGACTGCACCTTGGCAAACAGTTCTTCGCGCAGTTTCCGGCCGAGCTCCATCGCCACGACGGCGCCGAGATACCCGGCCGCGATCGCCGCCACCACCTGCACGCAGGCGATCGCGGCCATCCAGGAACCCAGGTTCAGGATCTCCGGGATGTTTCCGCCGACGATCCCGTTGTCAATGATGGCCGCGTTGAGGGTAGGAAGGAGGAGGTTCGCGGTCGTCTGCACGAGCTGCAGGACCACGATGGCCAGCACGGTCCCCTTGTGGGCGGCCAACAGCCGGCCCGTCAGACCAATAAGCACCGAACCTCCATTGCTACGTCAGGGCACGGACCGGGATCGACCAAGGCAGCCGCCCCCACGCTGCCTCGACATTGTAAGCACGCTCACACAGTGCTCCGTAGTCACACGCTGTCCGGTCTGTCCGCCGGTCCGGAACCCCGGCTGCGGGTCAGGCCCGCTTCCGGGCCACGGCGAATGTCCGCCGGAACGGGAACACGGTGCCATGCGGACCGGCCGGGTAGGCCTCCGCCAGCAACGCCGAGTATTCGGCTTCAAACTCACTGGCGTCCGCGGCGGACAGCGCCGCGAGGACGGGCCGGAGTCCGGTGCCGCGGACCCACTCCAGGACGGGGTTCGCGCCCGGGAGGAGCTGAAAGTACGTCGTCTCCCACGCGTCCGCGTCGCAGCCGGCGTCGAGCATGATGGCCAGGTAGTCGTCCGGCTCGCCCACAACGTCATCGTGGCGCAGCACCCCGGCGAGCCGTCCCGCCCACGCCGCGGACTCCGCCAGCCCGCGCATCAGCGTGTGCGAGGGCGAATTGAAGTTCCCGGGGACCTGCAGCGCGAACCAGGCGCCGGGCTTCAGCGCCGCCAGCCAGCGGGCCAGCATGTCCCGGTGGCCCGGAACCCACTGCAGCGCGGCGTTGGTGACGACGACGTCCGTCTCGGCGGCGGGCATCCAGCCGGCGATATCCGCCTCGCCGAAGGAAAGATTGGGCAGCCGCTCCACAAGGCCGACAGCCTGGGCCAGCATGTCCGCCGAGGAGTCCAGGCCCAGGACCTGGGCCTGGGGCCAGCGCTCGGCGAGGGTGGCCGTCAGGTTCCCGGGACCGCAGCCGAGGTCGACGACGTGCCGGGGCGCGTCCGCATGGATCCGGGCCGTCAGGTCAAAGTACGCCCTGTCCCGGTAGTCCCCGAACTGCACGTACTTGGCGGGATCCCATCTCACTGCTTTCCTCCAGTCACCGGCAAACGATGCGACGTCCGAAGCCTAACCCCGGCCGGAACGGCAGCCTAGGAGGCGCGCGACCCGATCGGACCGCCCCGGGGACGGCGTCCCCGGGGCGGGCCGGGGCCGCGGCTCCGGCCACTAAGCTGGTGAACAATGAAACTTGTTGATCAGCTCCCCGCCCCGGCCGCCCGAGTCCCCGGCCGGACCGGCCTGGACCCGGACGAGCTCTACACCCGCTTTGTCGAGTGGACGGAAACCCGCGGGCTGGCCCTGTACACCGCCCAGGACGAGGCCGTCATGGAGCTCGCCGCCGGCGCCAACGTCATCCTGGCGACGCCCACCGGATCGGGCAAGTCCCTCGTCGCGATCGCGGTGCACTTCCAGGCGATGGCCCGCGGACAGCGCAGTTACTACACCGCACCGATCAAGGCCCTCGTCTCGGAGAAGTTCTTCGCCCTGTGCGAGATCTTCGGAGCCGAGAACGTGGGCATGATCACCGGCGACTCCGGCGTCAACCAGGACGCCCCGATCATCTGCTGCACGGCGGAAATCCTGGCCAACATCGCCCTCCGCGAAGGCGCCGCCGCCGAGCTCGGCGCCGTCATCATGGACGAATTCCACTTTTACTCCGACCCGCAGCGCGGCTGGGCCTGGCAGGTCCCGCTGCTGGAACTCCCCCAGGCGCAGTTCCTGCTGATGTCCGCCACCCTCGGCGACATGAGCCGCTTCGAGGCCGGCATCACCGAGCTGACCGGCCGGGCGACGACGACCGTCAGTTCGATGGAGCGGCCCATCCCGCTGCACTACTACTACGAGCAGACGCCCGTGCACGAGACGCTCGAGGAACTCCTCGCCACCAAGCAGGTCCCGGTCTACGTGGTGCACTTCAGCCAGGTGGAGGCGATCGACCGGGCCCAGAACCTGATGAGCATCAACGTCTGCACCCGCGAGGAGAAGGACAAAATCGCGGAGCTGATCGCCGGTTTCCGCTTCGCGGCCGGTTTCGGCAAGACGCTCAACCGGCTGGTCCGGCACGGCATCGGCGTCCACCACGCCGGCATGCTGCCCAAATACCGCCGGCTCGTGGAGCAGCTCGCCCAGGCCGGGCTGCTGAAAGTCATCTGCGGTACCGACACCCTCGGCGTCGGCATCAACGTCCCCATCCGCACCGTGCTGCTCACGGCGCTGAGCAAGTACGACGGCGTGCGCACCCGGCTGCTGAACTCCCGGGAGTTCCACCAGATCGCCGGCCGCGCCGGCCGGGCCGGCTACGACACCGCCGGGACCGTCGTCGTGCAGGCCCCGGAGCATGTCACGGAGAACGTCAAGGCGATGGCCAAGGCCACGGCGAAGTTCGGCGACGACCAGAAGAAGCTCCGCCAGGTGGTCAAGAAGAAGCCGCCTGAGGGCTTCGTGTCCTGGGGCGAACCGACCTACAAGCGCCTCGTGGAGTCGGTCCCGGATCCGCTGACGTCCAGCTTCAGCGTGACCCACGCGATGCTGATGAACCTGATGGAACGGCCGGGCGATCCGTTCAAGGCCGCCCGCCGCCTGCTGACCGAAAACCATGAACCGCGGTCATCCCAGCTGCAGCTCATGAAGAAGGCCCTTGGCATCTACCGGGAGCTCCTGGCCGCCGGGGTGGTGGAGCGGATCCCGGTGCAGGAGCAGGGCGCGGACGGCCGCACGGTCCGCCTGACGGTCCACCTGCAGGCCAACTTCGCCCTGAACCAGCCGCTGTCCCCCTTCGCCCTCGCGGCGCTGGAGCTGCTGGATCCGGAGTCGCCCTCGTATGCCCTCGACGTCGTGTCCGTGATTGAGTCCACGCTGGAGAAGCCCCGGCAGATCCTGTCCGCGCAGCTGAAGAAGGCGCGCGGCGAGGCGATCGGCGCGATGAAGGCCGACGGCATCGACTATGACCAGCGCATGGCCATGCTCGAGGAGGTCAGCTACCCGCAGCCGCTCGCGGAGCTGCTCGGCGAGGCGTTCGATGTTTACCGCCGGGCCGCCCCGTGGATCGGCGACTTCGAACTCGCGCCCAAGTCCATCGTCCGGGACATGTACGAACGGGCGATGAACTTCGGCGAGTTTGTCCAGTTCTACGGACTGGCCCGTTCCGAGGGCATCGTGCTGCGCTACCTTGCCGACGGTTTCAAGGCGCTGCGGCAGACCGTCCCGCAGGATGCTCTCCGCGAAGACCTCGAGGACCTGATTGCGTGGCTCGGCGAGCTGGTCCGCCAGGTCGACTCCAGCCTGCTCGATGAATGGGAGGAGCTGACCTCCGGCAAGGCGCCGACCCCGCACGACGCTCCCCCGCCGCCGCCGCCGTCGCTGACCTCCAACGTCCGTGCCTTCCGAGTGATGGTCCGCAATGAGATGTTCCGCCGGGTGGAACTCTTCGCGGACGAGGATGCCACCGCCCTCGGCGAACTCGACGCCGGTTCCGGCTGGGACGCGGAACGGTGGGAGGACGTGCTGGATGACTACTTCGACGAACACGACGACATTGGTACCGGCCCGGATGCCCGCGGCCCGGGCCTGCTGATCATCACCGAGGAGCCGGGCCGGTGGAAGGTCCGGCAGATCTTCGAGGACCCGGCCGGCAACCATGACTGGGGCATCTCCGCGGAGGTGGACCTCGGGGCCTCGGACGAGACCGGAACCGCCGTCGTGCGCGTCACGGAAGTGAACCGGCTGTAGCGGCCCGCGAACGGATCGGCATCAGCGGGCCGGCGCTAGTAAACTCGGGTGATGAGTGTAATCCGGCCCGCGACGGCGAACGATGTCCCCGATATCCTGCAGATGATCCATGACCTGGCCGTCTACGAGAAGGAGCCGGACGCCGTCAGGAACACCCCGGAGATGCTTGCCGAGGCCCTGTTCGGTGAGCAGCCGCGGGTGTTCGCGGCGATGGCCGAGAACGAGGTCGGCGAGGTCCGGGGCTTCGCCCTCTGGTTCCTGAACTACTCCACCTGGGAAGGCGTCCACGGCATCTATCTCGAGGACCTGTACGTGCTCCCCGAGGCCCGGGGCGAAGGGCACGGCAAGGCGCTCCTGCAGCATCTCGCCGCGACCGCGGTCGACCGCGGCTACGCCCGCGTCGAGTGGAGCGTCCTGGACTGGAACGAGCCCTCCATCAACTTCTACAAGAAGCTGGGGGCCAACCCGATGGAGGAATGGTCCACCTTCCGGCTGACCGGCGAGGCCCTGGAAGCGTTCGGGACCGCGCAGAAAGTCCGGGCCCATGGCTGATCTGCCCCGGGCTGAGCTTTCCCTGGCGGGCCGTCCCAATGCGGGCCGTCCCAATGCGGGCCGTCCCAATGCGGGCGGTCCCCTGGCGGGCGGTCCCCTGGCGGGGACCGCCGCCGGCCTGCTGGAGGCCGTGCCGCCGAGCGTCCCGCACACCATCAAGGCGCGGCACATATACCGCGGGATGCGCACGGCCGAGCACTACTTCGAAGTGCCCCTTGACCACTTCCGCGGCGGCGCGCCGGCGGGCGAGACGATCACGGTCTTTGCCCGCGAGTACGTCTCCGCGGACCACAGCGAGGACGAGGCCGCACAGCTCCCGTGGCTGCTCTACCTGCAGGGCGGGCCGGGCGGACGCGGCAACCGTCTCCCGGCGCTCGGCGGGTGGAGCAAGGCCGCCGCCAAGGACTTCCGCATCCTGATGCTGGACCAGCGCGGCACCGGCCTGTCCGCCGCGGTCGACCGCAACACCCTGCCGCTGCGCGGTAACGACGCCGACCAGGCGGACTACCTTGGGCACTTCCGGGCGGACTCGATCGTCGCCGATGCCGAGGCCATCCGGCTGGCGCTGGGCTCCGGGCCGTGGACGGTCTACGGGCAGAGCTACGGCGGTTTCTGTGCCCTCAGCTATCTCTCCTTCGCCCCGGAGGGGCTGCGGGAAGCCCTGATCACCGGCGGGCTCGCGCCCCTCGCCGGGCCCGCGGACCGGGTCTACCGGGCCACCTTCCAGCGGGTGGCGGCCCGCAACGCCGAATACTTCGGCCTGTACCCCGAGGACCGCGCTGCGGTCACCCGGATCGCCCGGCACCTTCGCGACACGGAGGAATACCTGCCCGACGGCGAACGGCTCACCGTGGAACGCTTCCAGATGGTGGGGTCCTTCCTGGGCGGCAACACCAGGGTGGATGCCCTGCACCACCTGCTGGAGGATGCCTTCGTCGGCACGCCCGGCGGGGACCGCCTCTCGGACGCGTTCCTCGACCAGGTTCGCGGGCTCGTGTCACGTTCCGCCAACCCCTTGTACGCGCTGATGCACGAGTCCATCTATGGCCAGGGCGAGTCCACGGACTGGGCCGCCTGGCGGGTGCTGCAGGATTTCCCGGAGTTCTCCCCGGAGGCTCCCGAGCCGCTGCTCACCGGAGAAATGGTCTACCCCTGGTACTTCGAGCAGGATCCCGCCCTCCGGCCGCTGCACGACGTCGCCCGGCGCCTCGCCGAAAAGGACGACTGGCCCCCGCTCTACGATCTGGAACGGCTCGCGCTCAACACCGTCCCGGTGGCCGCTGCCGTCTACACCGACGACATCTACGTCGACCGCGAACTGTCGCTCGAGACGGCCGCGGCCGTCCGGGGCCTGCAGGTCTGGGAGTCCGCTGACTTCCACCATGACGGCATCGCGGACGACGGCGAGGGCATCTTTGCCCGGCTCCTTGGCCTGACCCGGTCCGTCCGGGACTGAACCCGGCGGTCCCTTGCGGTGCCTAAGCCCGCGCCTGCACGCGGCGGTCCTGACCGGCCGTGCGGAGGGCGGTGGCGAACACCACCGCGGCCACGGCGGCTGCGGCCATGTTGAGGCCCTGATAGCCGACGCCGCTCATCACCAGCCCGGAGAACGCCGCTCCCACGGCGCCGGCGACCCCCATCATGGTGTCCGAGACGCCCTGGACGAGGACGCGGTCGTCGGCGCCGACGCTCTCGGCGAGCAGGGTGGAACCGGCGATCGTGGCCGCGGACCAGCCCAGCCCGAGCAGCACCAGGCCAACCGTCACCAGCACCGGCGCTGCCTGGCCGAAGCCTGCCACAAGGACGGAGAGCAGGATCAGGGCCTGGCCCAGCAGGATGACCGGAAGCCGTCCGGCCCGGTCAGTCAGCCAGCCCATCACCGGCGAGAGCGCGTACATCCCGGCAATGTGCAGCGAGATGGTGAACCCGATCAGGACCAGCACGTCGGTGCTGGCCGCGTGGGCGTGGCCGGCGGGCATGTCGGCCAGGGAGCCCTCGCTCAGCAGCTGCAGGTGGAGGGGTGTCATTGTCATCACGGCGGCCATGCAGCCGTGCGCGGCGACGATGGCGAGGAGGGCCAGTCCGGCCCGCGGCGAGGCCCGGATGGCGCGCATGCCGTGACGGAGGCCGTGCCGCCGGGGGGCTCCGTCAGCACCGCTGGCGGCGGCCCCCGTCGTGCTCGCGGCGCCGCCGCCGGCGGGCTGTCCGGTTGCCCGGAGCCGGGCCGCCAGCAGCAGCGGGTCCGGCCGCAGGCCGATGAACAGCAGCAGCGCGGCCAGCGCCAGCCCCGCCGCCGAGAACACAAAGGGTCCGGCCAGTGCCGGCAGCCCGAGGGCCTCCCCCACGAGGGCGCCGGGACGGATCAGGTTGGGCCCGGCGACGGCGCCTACGGTCACGGCCCACACCACGATCGCCAGGGACCGGCCGCGGCGGGCCGGAGCGGCGAGGTCGACGGCGGCGAAGCGGGCCTGCAGGTTGGCGGCCGTGCCGAGGCCCAGCAGGGCCGCGGCCAGCAGCAGCACCGGGAAGCTGCCCGTCACCGTGGAGACGATCACCAGCACGGATCCGGCCAGGGCGGCGAGCAGCCCCGTCACGAGGGAGGCCCGCCGGCCGCGCCGGCCGGCCAGACCGGCCAGGGGCAGGGCGGCCGCCGCGGCTCCGAGGGTCATGATTGTGCTGACCGAGCCGGCCCAGGCGTTCGAGCCGGAGAGCTGGACGGCCAGCAGCGACCCCACGGACAGGCTGGCGCCGCTGCCGACGCCGCTGAGGAGCTGCGCGGTGCTCAGCACCCAAACGGTACGGCGCTGGACCCGTTGCGGGTCCAGCGCCGTACCGTTGAATGCTGCAGTGTCGAAAATTTTCACGGTCCGAGCATAGCCGAACCGTGAGGCCTACTCGGCGTCGGTCAGGCTCTTCCGGGAGTCCTCTTCGAGCCGGGCGTCAAGCTTCGACTGCGTGGCCTTGGAGCTGATCAGGCTGGCGATCACGGCGACGATAATGGTGCCGATGATCACGCCGAGCGAGACGAAGGTCGGGATCTCGGGGGCCCACTCGATGTGCTGGCCGCCGTTGATGAAGGGCAGTTCGTTCACGTGCATGGCGTGCAGGACCAGCTTCACGCCGATGAACGCGAGGATCACCGAGAGTGCGTGCTTGAGGTAGATCAGGCGGGTCATCAGGCCGCCGAGCAGGAAGTACAGCTGCCGCAGGCCCATCAGGGCGAAAATGTTGGCGGTGAATACGATGAACGCGCTCTGGGTCAGGCCGAAGATCGCCGGGATGGAGTCCACCGCGAAGAGCAGGTCCGTCAGGCCGATCGTGACGAAGACGATCAGCATCGGGGTGAAGACCTTCTTGCCGTCGACCACAGTGCGGAGCTTGCCGCCGTCGAACTTCTCCGACATCGGCAGGACCTTGCGGATCCGGGCGATGAGCGGGTTTTCCTTGTCCTCCTCGTCCTCACCGTCGTCCTGGGCCTGCTTCCACGCGGTCCACAGCAGGAAGACGCCGAAGATGTAGAAGACCCAGCTGAACTGCTCGATCACGATGGCGCCAAGCAGGATGAAGATGCCGCGGAGGATCAGCGCGATGATGATGCCGACCATGAGGACTTCCTGCTGGTACTTACGGGGTACCGAGAAGCGGGCCATGATGATGATGAAGACAAAGAGGTTGTCGATGCTGAGGCTGTATTCCGTCACCCAGCCGGCGAGGAACTGCCCGCCGTATTCCGGGCCGGTGAAGGCGAACATGGCACCGGCGAAGACCAGGGCCAGGGCAATGTAGAAGGACACCCACAGGCCGGCTTCCTTCATGGAAGGCTCGTGCGGACGTTTGAGGACGAGCAGCAGGTCAATGGCAAGGATGATGCCGAGAACGACAAAGGAGCCGATCTCAAACCAGACGGGAAGTTCGGGCACGAAGATACCTTTCGCAGGGTGTGACAGTGCGGTGTAAGTCTCTCCGACTGGCCTGAGTGTCCGGAACGAATCCGGTTCTGCTTGGCTGCCCGCTACGCCCGGCAGGGCATCTGTGCCGTGCGTGTTGACGATCGTAGCGCTTGGGATACTCCCCTACGTCCGCCCAACAATACCCTAGGCGTGCCCCGCGGACTGCATCTGGCGCAGTTCCTTCTTGAGTTCCCCCACTTCGTCGCGGAGCCGCGCGGCGAGCTCGAACTGGAGCTCCCCGGCGGCGGAGTGCATCTGTTCGGTGAGCTGCTCGATCAATCCCACCAGATCCTCGGCCGGTGCCGCCGCGAGTCCGTCCGCGCGGATCTTGTCCGAGCCCTTGCCCTTGCCGCGGGCCTTGCCCGCGCTGGCGAGGAGTTCGCGGGTGTCGGCGTCCTCTTTGGCGATCTGGTCCGTGATGTCGGCGATCTTCTTCCGCAGCGGCTGCGGGTCGATGCCCTTTTCGGTGTTGTAGGCCACCTGGATCGCGCGGCGGCGGTTGGTCTCGTCGATGGCGTGGGCCATGGAATCGGTGATCCGGTCCGCGTACATGTGCACCTGGCCGGATACGTTGCGCGCGGCACGGCCGATGGTCTGGATCAGCGAGGTGGACGAGCGCAGGAAGCCTTCCTTGTCCGCGTCCAGGATGCTGACGAGCGATACCTCGGGCAGGTCCAGGCCTTCGCGGAGCAGGTTGATGCCCACCAGCACGTCGAAGACGCCCATCCGGAGCTCGCGGAGCAGCTCCACGCGGCGCAGGGTGTCCACGTCCGAGTGCAGGTATTCCACTTTCACGCCGTGGCCCAGCAGATAGTCGGTGAGGTCCTCGGCCATCCGCTTGGTCAGGGTGGTGACCAGGACGCGCTCGTTCTTTGCCGTGCGGGTCCTGATTTCACCGAGCAGGTCATCGATCTGGCCTTTGGTGGGCTTGACGACGATCTCGGGGTCGATCAGTCCGGTGGGCCGGATGATCTGCTGTACGAAGCCGTCAGCCTTGCCGAGCTCGTATTTGCCCGGCGTGGCGGAGAGGTAGACAGTCTGGCCCACGCGGTCCTGGAACTCGTCCCATTTCAGTGGCCGGTTGTCCATCGCGGAGGGCAGCCGGAAGCCGTGGTCCACGAGGTTCCGCTTGCGGGACATGTCGCCCTCGTACATCGCGCCGATCTGCGGCACGGTGACGTGTGATTCGTCGATGACCAGGAGGAAGTCGTCCGGGAAGTAGTCGATCAGGCAGTGCGGCGCGGTCCCGCGGGCGCGGGCGTCGATGTGGCTTGAGTAGTTCTCGATGCCGTTGCAGAAGCCCATCTGCTGCATCATTTCCAGGTCGTAGGTGGTGCGCATCCTGAGGCGCTGCGCCTCCACGAGCTTGTTCTGGCTCTCCAGGAGCTGGAGCCGCTCGGCGAGCTCGTCTTCGATCCGCTTGATCGCGCGGCCCATGCGTTCCGGCCCGGCCACGTAGTGCGAGGCAGGGAAGACGTACATTTCGGTCTCATCCCGGATGATCTCCCCGGTGAGCGGGTGCAGCGTGTAGATGTTCTCGATCTCGTCGCCGAAGAACTCGACCCGGATCGCCAGCTCCTCGTACATCGGAATGATTTCCACGGTGTCGCCGCGGACCCGGAACGTGCCGCGGTGGAAGTCCATGTCGTTGCGCGCATACTGCATGGAGACGAACTTGCGGAGCAGGTCGTCCCGGTTCATCTCGGCACCCTTGCGCAGCGTCACCATGCCGGCGATGTATTCCTCCGGGGTGCCCAGGCCGTAGATGCAGGAAACCGTGGCCACCACGATCACGTCGCGGCGTGTCAGCAGCGCGTTGGTGGCGGAGTGCCGGAGTCGTTCGACTTCCTCGTTGACGGAGGAGTCCTTCTCGATGAAGGTGTCCGTCTGCGCCACGTAGGCTTCCGGCTGGTAGTAGTCGTAGTAGGACACGAAGTACTCGACGGCGTTGTTGGGAAGCAGTTCGCGGAATTCGTTGACGAGCTGCGCGGCGAGGGTCTTATTTTGCACCATAACCAGGGTGGGCCGCTGGACCTGTTCGATCAGCCACGCCGTCGTCGCGCTCTTGCCGGTGCCCGTGGCGCCGAGCAGCACCACGTCCTTCTCGCCGTTCTTGATGCGCTCGGTCAGTTCCGCGATCGCGGCCGGCTGGTCCCCGGCCGGCTGGAATTCGCTGATGACCTCGAAGGGCGCCACGACACGATTGATCTGCTGCGCAAGACTCATGTAACTAATCTACCGCCGGGCCCCTGACACGGAGTCCTGATTCAGCTTTGGGCGGTACCGTCCGCGTCGGTCTCCGGCCCGGGGCTGGTGAACGACGGCGGGTGCCAGCCGGTGCGCTGCACCCACGCTTCCATCCGCGGGGCCGCGTGCCCAGTGAACCAGGCTTCCTTGTCGGCGGCGTAGCGCGCGGTGGATTTGTCCACGCCGTGCAGTTTGGCGACCCGGCGCTTCTCGGCGAGGTAGTCGGCCCGGGCGGCTTCGTCGTCGCGCAGCCAGTCCCGGAAGCAGAGCGCAAAGCGCCAGCCCGGGGAGCCCGCGGCGCGGACGTGGAGGTTGACCGCGCGGCCCGGGTCCGCGTTGCCGTGCAGCCGCTTGGGCCAGTCCGACGGGTCCGGGTGGGAGGGCTTGGGGTTGTCGGAGAGGATGCCGGGCCAGGCGGGGAAGCCGGCGTCGGCCAGCAGCGGCGCGATCCGCTCCGCGGCGGCCATGTCCTCGACGCCAAGCTGGAGGTCCAGGATGTCCTTCGCTGGGAGTCCGGGGACGGCCGTGGAACCTACGTGGTCCAGGCTGAAGAGGTCCCCGGCGGCGGCGGTCCGCAGGCGTGCGATGAGCCGTGTTGCCTGCGCGGGCCAGTCCGGGTTGGCGGGCGCCAGTACCGGCCCCCCGGTCCGCGGTGCGAGGCGGTGCCTGGTCAGGTTCACGGCAAACGGTGCCAGCCGGAATTTCCAGAGCCGGTCCACCGCGTCCCGTAGCTCCTCCTTGGCGCCAGAGTTGTCCAGGACGGCGTCGGCTGCCGCCAGCCGGTCGGCCCTGGTGGCCTGGGCCGCCATCCGGGCCCGGGCGTCCGCGGGGGTCATGTGCCGGTGCTGCACCATGCGCTGCACCCGGACGTCGTCGGGGGCGTCCACCACTACCACCAGATGGAAGTTGGCGCCCTGGCCGGTCTCGACGAGGAGCGGGATGTCCTGGACCACGACTGCGCCTTTGGGAGCGGCGGCGGCCAGCGCTGCGGCACGCTCCCTGACGAGGGGGTGGATGATGCTGTTGAGCACGGCGAGGCGTTCCGGGTTGCCGAAGACGAGGGCGCCGAGCTTTGGCCGGTCCAGGCCGCCGTCGGGCGCCAGGACGGCCTTGCTGAAGGCAGCCACGACCTTGGCGAGTCCCGGCGTTCCGGGTTCCACGACCTCACGGGCCAGGGCATCGGCGTCGATCACCACGGCCCCGAGTTCGCGCAGGCGTGCGGCGGCCACTGACTTCCCTGAGGCGATGCCGCCCGTCAACCCGATTTTCAGCACCCCTCCAGACTAAACTGATCCGGTGGCTGAAGAAGCGGATTTCCCGGAGAGCAGGGCCACGGTTTACACGACGCTTGCGGCGGGGCCGGAGTTCCGCCACGAGATCGAAGTGAAACGCTCCCGCTTCATCACCGTGCTGCACCGCACCGAGGATGAGGAGGGCGCCCGCGCCGTCGTCGCCGGTCTGCGCAAGGAATTCCATGATGCACGGCATCACTGCTCCGCGTTCGTGCTCGGTCCCGACCGCGCCGTGCAGCGCTCCAACGACGACGGCGAGCCGTCCGGCACCGCGGGAACCCCGATGCTCGACGCGCTGCTGAAGCGCGAAACCGCCCCGGGTCTGACGGACCTCAGCGATGTGACCGCCGTCGTCGTCCGCTATTTCGGCGGGATCCTGCTGGGCGCCGGCGGACTGGTCCGGGCCTACTCCGAATCCGTGTCCGCTGCCCTGGACCGGGCGCCGCTCGCGCAGCGCCGCCGGCTGCGGATCTGCGCGGTGACGGTCCCGCACACGGCGGCCGGCCGCCTAGAGAACGAGCTGCGCGCCGCAGGCTATGTGATGGCCGAAACCAGTTATGAGGCGCAGACTACTGTCCTGAGGCTTGCCCTGCCGGATGATCCGGCGGGTCTGGCCCGGGCGGGGGAACGTGTCGCCGCCCTGTCCGCTGGAACGGCTGCATTGCTGCCTGGAGAAACGGAGTGGATCGATGTCCCCCTCGGCTGAGCCTTCCCCGGCCGCTGTCCGGCTCGTGGACGTCACCGAACCGGTCCTGGAGCAGCTTCTGACCGTCGCCATCCAGGACGCCGACCCGGACGAGGTGACACCTCCCGTGGGCAGCGCCTCCGGCTGGAACTCCGAGCGGATCAGCTGGTTCCGCGAGTACCACCACGCCGCCGCAGGGCTCGACGGGCCCGCGCAGCAGAAAAGCTGGGCAATCAGCTCGGACGGCAGGCTGGCAGGATCGATCCGGCTCCAGCGGACCGGAGCGGACTCGCTGGAAACGGGAATCTGGCTGGGCCGCAGCTTCCGTGGCCAGGGCATCGCACGGGAGGCCCTGCGCCTGGTGATTGAGCGGGCCGCCGCGACCGGGGCTGCCGCGCTGGAGGCCGACACCACGGCGGGCAATGCCGCGGCGCTGGTTCTCCTGCGCTCGGCCGGCGCCCAGTTCGAGCAAGGCGAAGCCACGGATGCCGCAGCGGTCCCGGTCAGGGCCAGGATCCCGCTGCGCTGAGGTCTACGGCTGGACATGCCCCGCTCTGACCACACGCGCTCGGCTGGACATGCCCCGCTCTGGCCTAAACCGCTGGACATATGCCCATTGTGCCCATCGGCGTGGCCCGCGACTGGACATGTCCTACGCCTTCCTCCGCGGCCCCCGGCTGGACATGCCCCGCTCTGACCAGACGCGCTGGACATATGCCCATTGTGCCCATCGGTGTGGCCCGCGATTGGACATGTCCTCCCGCTGGCTACGCGGGCGCGGCTGCAATTTCCCAGATGTGGCCGCCTGGATCGCGGAAGCTGGCTGTTCGGATCCCCCAGGGCCGGTCCATCGGTCCGTTGAGGAGTTCGACGCCGCGGCCCGCGAGTTCGGCGCACAGGGCATCGACGGCGTCCACCTCGATGGTGAACTGTATCCGGGATCCCGCCTCGGGGGAAGCCACCTTTGCGGGGCCGATGAGCTCCGGAGCGTCGGACGCTTTCAACAGGTTGATCATGGTGTTCTCGAACTTGAAGACGGCCGAAGCTTCATCTTCATAGGCCACCGGCAGGCCGAACACCTCCTGGTAGAAGCGTTTGGCCCCACGCAGATCCTCGACGAACAAAGTGATGGCGCCAATCCCCCGCGGCCAGTTGCCGGTGTCTGCTGATTCCGTCGCCCGAGGACTCCCCGACTCCTTGCCCATGAAACGCTCCCCCGCTGTGTTCCGTGCTCTCGACTCGCCTAGTTTGAGCGCGAAGCCGCGACGGCGTCAAGGATTCCGGCGCGCACTCGCCGGAATCGGGGAACTGCAACCGGCCAGGACGCGAACCACGAAGGAAACCTTCCCTCAGGTATCCACCGCTCCCCTCAAGTACCTTGGCCGCGACCCGGATGAGCTGCTCCGGGCCGTGCTCCGGGGAAGCAGCCCCGGGCATGCCCCGCGCACGGACCCAGGGCTGGGCATAGTGCCCTTGTGTCCGCGCTGCGGAGGGAAGAGCGGGCATGTCCTTAACGAAAGGTGGCCGCCCCCGCAGGGACGGCCACCTTCACGGTGCTACTTCAAGCTACCAACTGCCAAGCCTCAGGGAGCGGACTCCCTGAGGATCAGAGGCAATTAGTTGCCGGTCAGCTTCTCGCGCAGTGCTGCAAGAGCCTCGTCGGAAGCGAGCGTGCCGCCACCGGTGTTGGTTTCGGCTGCAGCCGGCTCGGAGGAGTAGCTGGTGGTGCCGGAGTCGCTCTCACCGGACGTTGCAGCTGCAGCGTCGTCGGCAGCGTGCTGGGCAACCTGCTTCTTGTGGGCTTCCCAGCGGGTCTGGGCGTCAGCGTACTGCTGCTCCCAGACGGCGCGCTGCGTCTCGTAGCCTTCAAGCCACTCGTTGGACTCCGGATCGAAGCCCTCCGGGTACTTGTAGTTGCCCTCTTCGTCGTACTCTGCGGCCATGCCGTAGAGAGCCGGATCGAATTCGGTGGACTCGGCGTCGACGCCCTCGTTGGCCTGCTTGAGGGACAGCGAGATGCGGCGGCGTTCGAGGTCGATGTCGATGACCTTGACGAACAGCTCGTCGCCAACGGAGACAACCTGCTCGGCCAGCTCAACGTGGCGCACGGCGAGCTCGGAGATGTGGACCAGGCCTTCGATGCCGTCTTCAACGCGAACGAACGCGCCGAACGGAACCAGCTTGGTGACCTTACCCGGCACAACCTGCCCGAGGGCGTGGGTGCGGGCGAAGGTCTGCCACGGATCTTCCTGCGTGGCCTTGAGCGACAGGGAAACACGCTCGCGGTCCAGGTCGACCTCGAGAACCTCGACGGTGACTTCCTGGCCAACTTCGACAACCTCGGACGGGTGGTCGATGTGCTTCCAGGACAGCTCGGAAACGTGAACCAGGCCGTCTACGCCGCCCAGGTCCACGAAGGCACCGAAGTTGACGATGGAGGAAACGACGCCGGGACGAACCTGGCCCTTTTCCAGCTTGTTGAGGAACGTGGAGCGGACCTCGGACTGGGTCTGCTCGAGCCACGCACGGCGGGACAGCACAACGTTGTTGCGGTTCTTGTCCAGCTCGATGATTTTGGCTTCGATCTTCTGACCGATGTACGGAGCAAGGTCGCGCACACGGCGCATCTCGACGAGGGATGCGGGCAGGAAGCCGCGCAGACCGATGTCGAGGATAAGACCACCCTTGACAACCTCGATGACGGTACCGGTGACGACACCGTCTTCTTCCTTGACCTTCTCGATGTCGCCCCAGGCACGCTCGTACTGAGCGCGCTTCTTGGAGAGGATCAGGCGGCCTTCTTTGTCTTCCTTGGTGAGCACCAGGGCTTCGACGAGATCGCCAACGGAGACGACGTCTCCGGGATCAACATCGTGCTTGATGGACAGCTCGCGGGAGGGAATGACACCTTCGGTCTTGTAACCGATGTCGAGCAGAACTTCGTCGCGGTCGACCTTGACGACGGTACCTTCGACGAGGTCTCCGTCGTTGAAGTACTTGATGGTGGCGTCGACTGCTGCGAGGAAGTCCTCAGCGGTACCGATGTCGTTAATGGCGACTACGGGTGTACCGGGCTTCTCGGTGGAGGTGATGGTCATGTAGTAGGGGCTCCGTTGTGGATAGTTAGTCGGTCAGGCAAACCGCTGCGCCCGTGTCGGCGACACGGGCACAGAACACGGCATTTCGCCGGGTCGTCCTGATTTGTGGATTGTAGATGCGCGCACGTAGTACACGCCCGTTTAGTCTAGTCGTATACGGGAACGCCGGTCAAAGCGCAACGGGTCGGCCGGGACCCGCCTAGAAATGCGTCAGGCAGTGCGGTGCGCGCTCGACGGCGAACATAAGTCTCGCTGTCAGCGCCGCCCCGGACGCGTGCTCGGTGATCCGCCCGGCGGCGGCCAGGGTCACCGGGCAGACGGCGCCGAGATAGATCGATCCGAGTTCCGCGACGTCGAGGGACAGCTCCGGGTCGGCGCCGTCCGGGGCCGCCGCGACGCTGGCTTCGCCGGCACGCACGGTCAGGGTGAACACGCCGGCCGCGAACCCCAGGGTGTCGGTGACGCGCAGCACCAGGCTGCCGTCGGAGGAGTAGCGCCGCGCGCCAAGGGCCTTGACCGTGTCCAGAATCCGGAGCCAGAGCATGTCGCCGTTGTCGCTGGACTCGATGCAGCGCGGGTCCTCCAGGGCCCACGCCAGCGGGTCGTCCACGGGCGCCTCGGCCCAGGTGACCCGGTCGATGAGGTCGAGGCTGCCGAGGAACTGCCACAGCTCCAGGTAGCCGGACTCGGTGGCGGCCACGAGGTCGATGACTTCCATGGCGGCGGGCTTGGTGTCCCACCCGGAGAACTTGTAGGCGACATAGCCGTCCACGGCGCCGTCGGCGTCGTAGTGCAGCGCGCACCTGATTGATTCGTCCTCCGCGCCGTCCTGGCCGAGCGTGCCCGAGCTCCGCTGCCGGTACGCGTCCTGCCGCACGAGGGAGCCCGGGGTGGCCCGGTGGACGCGGTCGAACACGACCGGAGCCAGTTCCAGCAGGACCTTCCGGTCGGCGATCTCCACTGAGCCCGTCGGGGTGTGCCGCAGCCGGAACCGCGGGCCGGTGTTCACCTTGATGCTGCGCTCAAACGTTGCGACGCCGAAGCCGAACCGGCCATAGATGGAGGCCTCCGACGCCGTCAGGGCGGCCATAGCGAGCCCGTCCGCCCGCGACGCGGCGAGGTCCTCGGTCATCATCCGCCGCAGGAGCCCCTGGCGGCGGTGGGTACCGCGGACGGTCACGGCGGTGATCAGCTGCGCCTCGAGCTGCCGGCCGTAGCCGACGTTCAGGTGCTTGCGCAGGGTCCCGAAGGTTGCCACCGGAATATCGGCCGACAGGGAGTGCGCGGCGACGGTGCCGGTCTGGTAAACCCCGGTCATCTCCCGGTTGTCCGTCCGGTACATGGCCATGATCTTGTCGACGAACTCGTCCTTGTGCCGCTCGTCGTAGAACCCGACGCCGACGCCGCGCAGCCAGGCGGCTCCCAGCGCATAGTCCGGTTCACCCTTTTCGGCCGCGCGGAACCGCCGGATTTCGTACTTTTCTGCCACGTGTTGTTCCCCCTGAAATTTTGCGGTCCCGGGGACCCCCGGAGGGGACCCCAGCGCCGCGCTGGCTGGATGCCTAGTGCCCGGCCTCGTACCAACTGGAGCCGACGCCGATCTGGACGTCGAGCGGAACGGTCAGCCTGGCCGCAGAGCCCATCTGCTCGGTCACGAGCTTTTCCACGGCCTCCCGCTCTCCATGGGCCACCTCGAGGACCAGTTCATCATGGACCTGCAGCAGCATCCGGGATTTCAGGCCCTGTTCGGCAAGGGCTCCGGAGACGCCCAGCATGGCCCGCTTGATGATGTCAGCGGCCGAGCCCTGGATGGGCGAGTTCAGCGCAATGCGCTCTGCGTTCTCGCGCAGCTGGCGGTCGGTGCTGGTGAGATCCGGGAGGTAGCGGCGGCGCCCTTCGATGGTGGAGGTGTAGCCGTCGATCCTGGCCTGGTCCACCACACCGCGGAGGTAATCGCGGACGGCACCGAACCGGTCGAAGTACTCCTTCATGAGGGTCCGCGCCTCGTCGACGGAAATCTCAAGCTGCTTGGAGAGCCCGAAGGACGTCAGACCGTAGGCAAGGCCGTAGGACATGGCTTTGACCTTCGAACGCATCGCACTGGTCACCTGGTCGGTGGGCACGTGGAAGATGTTGGAGCCCACGAACCGGTGCAGGTCTTCGCCGTCCTTGTAAGCCTGGATCAGGCCGGCGTCCCCCGAAAGGTGGGCCATGATGCGCATTTCGATCTGCGAGTAGTCCGCGGACAGCAGGCAGTCATAGCCTTCGCTGACCACAAAGATGCCGCGGACGCGCCGCCCCTCCTCGCTGCGGATGGGGATGTTCTGCAGATTTGGGTTATTGGAGGAGATCCGGCCCGTGGCTGCGACGTTCTGCGCATAGGTGGTATGGATCCGGCCGTCGTCGGTGACGGACTTCTTGAGCGACTCCAGCATCTGGCGCAACTTCGAGGACTCGCGGTGCGCCATGAGCTGGACCAGGAATTCGTGCCCGGTCTTTTCCAGCAGGTTCTTGAGCGACGCGGCGTCGGTGGTGTAGCCGGACTTGATCTTCTTGGTCTTCGGCAGCCCCAGCTCCTCGAAGAGCACGGTCTGCAGCTGCTTGGGTGACCCGAGGTTCACCTCGTGGCCGATCGCTGCGAAGGCAAGTTCTTGGGCGTTGTCGATCACCTTGGCGAGATCCGCCAGTTGCTCGTCCATGCGGGGCATGTCGATGGCGATTCCCGCGAGTTCCATGTCGGAAAGAACGCGGCTGACAGGCAGCTCAAGGGTGGTCAGGAGGTCCTGGGCCTTGCGTTCGGCCAGTTCCGTCTCGAAGTACCGGCTCAGCGCCCGGACGACGGCGGCCACGTGGACCAGCTCACCGGCGGCGGCGTCATCGCCGTCGAACGCCAACTCCAGCTGGCCGGCCTTGGCAGCCTCGGCCGAGACGCTGAGGTTGAGGTGGTGCTGGGCCAGTTCGGCGAGTTCATAGCTGCGGCGGTCCGGCTGGATGAGGTAGCCGGATATTGAGGTGTCGTCCACCACGCCTTCCAGGCTCAGACCCCGGCTGGAAAGTGCCTTGAGGGCCGCTTTGTAACCATGCATGACCTTGGCCGCGCCGGCGTCCCGGAGCCAGCCGGCCAGGACGTTCTCCTCAGCGGCGCCCTGGCTGGCGAGGTCGATGTAGGCGGCACCGTTGTCATGGACGATGGCCAGGGCGGCGGCATCCTCAACGATCCTGCCGGGCACGAGGTCGACGGCGACGGCCGAACTTTTGCCCGCCCCGGACTCGAGGAAAGCGGTCAGCTCGGCAGCGTCCGAGGGGATCACGAAGTCCGGCGTTTCGAGGCTTTCCCGCTCGGCTTCGGAAACCTCACTGCCGTAGAGGGCAAAGAGCCGGGCCCGGATGGTCTTGAATTCGAGGGCGTCGAACAGCTCCTCGAGGGCGGCCTGGTCCGGGCGCGGATCCGCGAGCTCGTCCAGCGTCACCGGGAGGTCGAGGTCCGTGTGGAGCCTGTTCAGCCGCCGGTTCCGCTTGACCTCATCCACGTTTTCGCGGAGCGACTCCCCTACCTTTCCGCCGATCGCGTCGAGGTTCTCCAGGACCCCCTCCAGGCCGCCGTACAGGTTGATCCATTTGGCCGCCGTTTTGGGGCCGACGCCGGGGACGCCCGGAAGGTTGTCCGCGGACTCCCCCACCAGGGCGGCGAGGTCCGAATACTGGGCGGGGCTGACAAAGTACTTTTCCTGGATGGCCGTTGCATCCATCCTGGGAATGTCGCTCACGCCCTTCCTGGGGTACAGCACAAAAACGTTGTCCGTAATCAACTGGAAAGCGTCACGGTCGCCCGACACAAGAAGCACCTCGAAGCCTGCCTCTTCACCCATTGCGGCGAGGGTTGCCAGGATGTCATCAGCTTCATAGCCGGGCATCTTGATGGTCTTGATTCCCCACGCGCCCATCACCTTGTCGATGAGATCGATCTGGCCGCTCATCTCCCGCGGGGTCTCGTTGCGTCCGCCTTTGTAGTCGCTGTACTCGGCCTTGCGGTGGGTGGTGTCGTCCGAGACGTCAAACGCTACGGCCACGTGGGTCGGCTTCTGCTCCTTGATCAAGTTAATGAGCATGGAGGTAAACCCGTGGATCGCATTGGTGTGCTGCCCCGTCGCGGTGGAGAACTTGTCCGCTGGCAGGGCGAAGAACGCCCGGAACGCCATGGAGTGCCCGTCAAGGACCAGAAGGCGTGGCTGGTCCGTTAGGGGAATGACGGGCGCCTCGGTGGCGGAGACCGGCTCCGCTGCCCGACTGGATTTCCGGATGGGCTTGGCCGCAATCACGGATTCGGTCTCAGTCGCCGGGAGAATGTCTGCTGCGGTGTCCGCCGAAAGGGGGGCAAGGGCCGGTTTGGTAGTTTCGCTCACAGGTGCCAGCCTAGTTCCCATGAAGGACAATTTCACGCCGGGCCCGTTCACGGCCGAACTGGCGGCCGCCGGGATTCCCGAGGAAATGCATGACTGGCTGGGGCAATACGGAGTGGGAGCCCTGGTGGTGAAGATGGGGATCCATTTCCTGGAGATGAGTCCGGCGCGCACGGTCGCCACCATGCCGGTGGAAGGCAACACCCAGGTGGCCGGGATCCTGCACGGCGGCGCCCATGTGGTGCTGGCCGAGACGCTGGGTTCGTTCGCTGCCGGAATGCACGCCGGGCCGAAGCGGCAGGCACTCGGGATTGAGGTCAGCGCGACCCATCACCGGGCCATCACGGCGGGCACCGTGACCGGCACGTGCACGGCGATCCATCTGGGCCGCACCCTGACCACGCACGAGATCATCATGACGGACGAGCAGGGCCGGCGGCTGTCCACGGCGCGCATCACCAACCTGATCCGGGACATCGCCGAATAGGCACTGCCCGACCGGGCTGCCCGGGCAGGCAGTGCCCCGCGGCATTTCCCGTGGCAGGTGCTACGCCGGGGTGTGCCCGAACCGGAACCGCAGCTCCACGACGCCACGACCCATGGTGTGCGAGGACAGCAACTCCAGCGGCGCCGTCGGGCCCGTCATGGGCAGCACCGCTTTGCCGCTGCCAAGGACCACGGGAATGATCGAGATGATGATCTCGTCGAGCGCACGGGCGTCCGCGAACTGGGCCGCGAGGACCCCTCCCCCGACGATCCAGACGTTACGGCCGTCCGCTGCGGCCCTGAGGTCCTCAACGAATTCGGCCACGGGGCCGCGGACAAAGGTCACGTCCGCGCCACTGGGGGCGGAGAGCTCGTGGTGCGTGAACACCCAGCACGGTGTGGTGGGATAAGGCCAGTTGCCGGGTTCGTGCTTCCTCAGCCAGGCGTAGGTGTCGCCCCCCATGACGATGCAGCCGACGTCGGTCATAAAGGCGTCGTAGCTGTCCTTGCCGCCGGCGAACCCGTCGAACTGGAGCAGCCAGTCCAGTTGGTCATCGGCGGTGGCGATGAAACCGTCCAGCGAGGACGCGACAAAATACTGGAATCGAGACATGGCCCCAGCCTAGCCAATCCCGGCCGGGGTGCCCATCTTCCGGCCTTCCGCCGCCGGAAAGCCGGAGGCTACTTCCTGAAGTAGGGAATGATCAGGTAGAGCCCGAACAGCACGGCGATGCCGCACAGCGCGAAGCACACGTAGGCGAGCGGCCGCAGCCAGGCAGGCCTTCTTTCGCTGACGTCGCCGGCAATGGCCGTGAGACGGACGCCCAGGGAGTACAGGACCACTACGGTCACCGCGGAGACAAGCGTTGCGCCGGCCACTTGAACGAGTTCCAGCCACTTCATTACAGTTCGCCCTTCGGCTTGTTGTTCGCGCGGCTGACGGCAAGCGCCTTCTTCTTGCGGAAGCGCACGGCGGCGCCCGCTTCCTCGACCTCGACGGCGTTGTGGTGGCCGACGTGCGACTTCTTGGAGTGGAGGAACATGTAGAACACCGCACTGGTCCCGGCGACGGCGGCGATGATAACGCCTACGACGCCGGTCTGCACCAGCATGGCGGTGAGGGCCCCGACAAGTCCGGCGGCCGGGAGGGTGAAGAGCCAGCCGATCGCAATCTTTCCGGCGGTTCCCCAGCGGACGGTGGTGCCGCGGCGGCCCATGCCCGAACCGATCACGGATCCGGAGGCCACCTGGGTGGTGGACAGCGCAAACCCCAGGTGCGAGGAGGCCAGGATGGCGGACGCCGTGCTGCTTTCGGCGGCGAAGCCCTGGGCGGGCTTGACGTCGGTGAGCCCGGATCCCATGGTGCGGATGATCCGCCAGCCGCCGGAGTACGTGCCGATAGCGATGGCGAAGGCGCAGGAGGCGATGACCCAGAACTGCGGTCCGGAACCGGGCTCCTGGGTGCCAGCGGCGATCAGTACCAGCGTGATGATGCCCATGGTCTTTTGTGCGTCGTTGGTGCCGTGCGCCAAGGCAACGAGGCTGGACGTGAAGACCTGGCCGTTGCGGAAGCCGCCGCGCTTCTGTGTGAGCTTGCTGCCGGTCTCCGGGTCGTGGCGGGAGGTCAGCGCGTAGGCCAGTTTGGTGCAGAGGTAGGCCACCGCGCCGGCGATGATCGGCGCGAAGATTGCCGGGAGGATCACCTTCTGCATGAGGCTTTCGAAGTTAATCGAGTGGATGCCGATGCCGGCGATGGCCGCGCCGATCAGGCCGCCAAAAAGAGCGTGAGAGGAACTCGACGGAAGGCCTTTCAGCCAGGTGATCATGTTCCAGAGGATGGCGCCCATCAGGCCGGCAAAGATGATGTCCGGCGTGATCTGGATCCCGTCAGAGCCTTCCTTGATGATGCCGCCCGACACGGTCTTCGCCACTTCCGTGGACAAGAATGCCCCCACCAGGTTCAGCACCGCCGCAAGGGCGACCGCCGTTTTGGGTTTGATGGCACCGGTCGCGATGGGCGTGGCCATCGCATTGGCCGTGTCGTGAAATCCGTTGGTGAAGTCAAAAAAAAGCGCCAGCGTTATTACCAGCGCCACCATGATGGTGATTTCCACCTGTTGCCCAATCTGCAGAGTCGACGGTCAGCAGTTTCATTCCCCGTTGCCGCAAGATTCATCCACGATCTACCGGGAGAGTGTGCAGCGTTCAGCAAAGTAGCTTGACGTCTTAAATCGTACGGGGGAAAGAGAGTAGTGCAAAAACGACCGGAAGGCGTGCTTCCCTCGTAGGTCTGCGCACCCGAGCCCGCGGCCGTCAGCCCTGATGGGTATCAGGATTTCCGCCCGCGCCGATCATTCCGGCGATTTTCTCCTCGAGCGCGGCCAGCGTCGCGTCCGGCAGCACAATCAGCCCGTCCAGTTCCCGCCGCGCACGCTTGTACGCGGTTTGGCGCTCCGCCGGTGTCGCGGCAGCATCCGAGGCGATGCGCAGCAGTTTCCGGGCCGTGGCGAGACGGTCCCGCTCGGGTCCGGTGAAGTTGCTGTCCCTGATCCGCCGGGCTTCCCGCTCGGCGACGTCGAAGGCCAGCTCGAAGCTGTGGACGGCGTCGCGGTACTCCCCGAGCTGCGCCACCGTCGTAATGTCATCCGGCGCTCCCGGCCGCAGGCTGTCGGCCGTCCGCTTGGCCCGTAGGAACGCCACGGTCAATGGTTCGCGCACATCGGTCATGACCGGGAAGTCGATGAGTTTCCCCACGTCAAGCTCGTAGTCGAGCCAACGCCGGTTGACCGCGTCGTGACTGTCCATGAGCTGCCGGACTTGGGTCCGGCTGGCCTTTTCCTGCGCTGCCGCCTGGTTGCGGAGCTTGTAGAGCTCCACCCGGCGCCGGTGCCGGCGTTCGCTGGCTTTGGACCAGGAGCGCGCCCAGCCGCCGAACAGTCCGCTCAGGGGGAAGATGAGCCACCAGAAGTGACCGACAAATTCCAAAATGTCCTCCACGGCATCATCCTCCCATCCGCCCCGGACAGGCTCAAGGGTCGCGCCGCAGGGCAGCCGCCTCGCTGAGGGGGCTGTCCTGCGAAGGACCGACTCCTTCGCAGCCTAATCCTCGTGCTTGACCTTGTGCACCCGAGTGACGACGGTGGGGCACGGCACATTAAGAAGGATGGCGTGGGCTGTGGACCCGAGGACCATCCGGGTGAAACCGCCGCGTCCGCGGCTGCCGATCACCAGGAGCCTGGCGTCCTTGGCCGCTTCGACCAGGGCCTTGGCGGGTTCGGTGTCGGGCTCGAGCTTCTGGTGGACAACGAGGTCGGGATATTTGTCGCCCAGCCCGGCCACGGATTCGGCCAGGACGATCCGGTCCTCTTCGAGAATGGTCTCGGCGAGCCCGCTTTTTGGCAGCCGGTTTTCGATCCAGCGGGCGGGCCTGCGGAAGGCGAGGACCACGGTCAACTCGTCACCGCCCCGGTCTGCTTCCGCCGCGGCGAAGTTCACTGCCTGCAGGGATTCCTCGGAGCCGTCCACACCGACCACGACGCCGTGGTCAGTGGAGCCGCGCTTCAACGGGATCACGGCCGCCGGGATTTCCGAGGCGGAGACGATCTGCAGGGCGCGGTCCGTCAGCGGACCGCCGTCCATCCAGTGCTTGTCGTGCTCGCCGACGACCACGATGGATGCTTCCTTCGACACCTCGCGCAGGACCGATCCGCCGCTGCCATGACGCAACTCGATGTCCACCTTCACGTCGGGCGCCTGCTCGGCGGCGCTGGCTTGCGCCTTCTGGAGCAGGTCTATGCCGGATTGCCTGATCAGCTCGTGGTACTGGAAATCCGGGGACATCCAGCGGTCGTCCACGGCGTAGATGATGGTGACCGGAAGCTTGACGCTGCCTGCCCTTTGCAGGGCCCACGTCAGCGCGGCCGCACTGCCGGCTGACCCGTTGAAACCGACGACAATCCGTCTATTCATTCTGAATCCTGCTCTTTTCCGTGGCGCGGTCGGTTCTGCAAGGCCATGCGCCGGGCGGCAGCCCAAGCGTCCGCCGACACTCCAGTGTGCGCCGGGCCCTGACCCCCGGTTAGGGCCTTAAGCCCCTCAGTCCTCATGGGCCCGCTAGTAGCGTCGAGCCATGCTGCGCCGGCCCGCTGTCCTGTCGCGGGCAGCGGATCAGAAGCCGGTCGGTTCCGTCTCGAATTCCGGTTCCCGCGGCGGTCCCTCATGGTGCACCGGTCGCAGTGCGTGGGTGTGCTCGAACCAGATCAGCGCGTCGTAGCGCTCGCCGATCCGGGTCGGGACGTAGTTTCCGAGTTCCCGCTCGGGGTGGTAGATCACACCGATCGCCCGGTGGCCGAGCCAGGTCGAGAGCCACGGGCCGGACCTGTCCTCACCGAACTCCAGTACCGACGGCACACCCAGCGCCTCGTGCAGGAAGTCTTCGTGGCTGCCCCGTCGGGCCGGCGGAACCGGCAGGATCCGTTCCGGGCTGCCCCAGGCGTCCGCGGCGATCACCTCGCCCCGGTGGGAGGCAAGGCCCACCAGCATGACGCCTTCCGCGGCGTGCCGTTCCCGCAGCAACTGCCCCACGTTGACGAGTCCGTCCTGGGCCATGTCGGTGGCCCGGGCATCCCCCACATGGGTATTGTGCTCCCAGATGAGGCCCTTCGAGTCAGGCCCAAGGTGCCTGCTGAGCCGGTCGATGGTGTCCGCCATGTGGTGGTCCCGGACGTTCCAGGACTGGCGGTCGCCGCGGACCATGATCCGGTAATAGTGCTCGGCGTTGGCAGCCACTTCGGCATTCTGCACCGCGCCGAAGGCGGCCTCGTCGTGCCCGCCCGGGCTAGACACCCTGGCCCTGACCTCGGTCAGGAGCGCGATGACGTCGGCCTCACAGGACTGCGGCACCAGCCGCGTGCTCCAGGCGTACTTGTGCGGGTCCTCGCGGTGCGGCAGGAAACACTGCCAGGCGCTCAGGGCGGCGGGGACGGCGTCGGGCACGTTGTCCTCCAGCCAGCCGATGATCTCCCGGAGCGAATCCCAGAGCGAGTACACGTCGAGTCCGTAGAAGCCGACGCGCCGGCTCATCGGACGGCTAAGATTCCAGCTGCGCAGCCAGTCCAGGAACGCGGCGACCTCCTCGTTCGCCCACATCCACGTGGGCCAGCGTTCGAAGCCGGCGAGCAGGGCGTGGACGCCCTGCCGCTGCCCCGTCTCACCCCGCACCCAGCGGTTGATCCGCCAGCAGTCGGGCCAGTCGCCCTCCACCCCGATCCAGTTGTAGCCCTCTTCTTCAATGAGGCGCCGGCTGAGGGTGTCACGCCAGGTATAGAACTCGTGCGTGCCGTGGGAGGCCTCCCCGATCGCGACCAGCCGGCAGTCCGCCGCCCGCCGGACCAGCCCGTCGAGGTCCCGGTCCGTCTTCAGCGGCCGGGCCAGTGAGTGGATTTCGGACAGGACCGAAGATTTGGCGACGCCGGACGTCATCGGGGCCCCTCAACCGAGGTCTGCTCCGGGTATTCCGGGACCCGCACGCGCCAGCCGAGCTCAGGTTTGATCCTGACGCGCAGGCTGCCGCCGGCGGAGATGATGATCACCGGACCGCCGCAGAGGTTCAGCAGGTTGGATGCATCGACCGAGCGGGTGAGCTTGGCAACCTCGTCCATATTCATGTATTCCTGCTCCTTGAGCCGGCGCTCCTCGGGTGCCGCTGGTACATCCCGGACGCGTGGCCATCGGACTGTTGAGGTCCACAAGGATGTCCTGCCTGGACTGACCTGCATCGACGCGAAACGGCACGGCAGATCCGCGCCGGCGATGTAGCAAGCTTCCGCCCGGGCGCGGCCCGCCCCTAGGGCCAAAAGTCACGAGCCGCAAGGCCGCCGGGACCCCGCTGTGCCGGGCCCGGCGCAGCCCCGGCCCGGGCACCGGTAGGATTTTCCGGCGGGCCCTTTTACTCGCGAACTCCCGGGCGGCTCCAGCGGCAAAGGACTGATGATGAAGAAGAAATCCACGCGGACGGCGCCCCACGGCAGGGGCCCGGACAGCACTGCCCAGGAGCACGGGCAGCCCGGGCGGCCCTGGCGTGACCGCCCGTGGACTGGTGCCTACGGTCCCGGTGTTCCGGCGGACCTGGTGCTCCCCGAGGGTTCGCTTGTGGACCTTATGGACAGTTCTGTGCGCCGCTACGGGTCGAAGACCGCCTTGGAATTCTTTGGCGCCCGCACCAGCTACCGCGAGCTCGGCACACTGATCAGCCGGGCCGCCGCCGGGCTGGAGAAACTCGGCGTCAAGGCAGGCGACCGGGTTGCCCTGGTGATGCCGAACTGCCCGCAGCACATCATTGCCTTCCATGCCGTGCTGCGCCTCGGCGCCGTCGTCGTCGAGCACAATCCCCTCTACACGGACCGGGAACTGCGCCACCAGTTCGAGGACCACGGGGCCGCCGTTGCGATCGTCTGGGACAAGGCGGTGGAGCGGGTCCGTCAACTGCCGGTCGACGTCGGGCTCCGGAGCATCGTTGCGGTGGAACTCATCCCCGCGATGCCGCTGCTGCAGCGGCTGGCACTGCGGCTTCCGGTTCCCGCGGCCCGCAAGGCCCGGGCTGCACTCTCCGTCGGCAGGGACCGGCCGAAGGGCCGGACGGCGACTGTCCCTCGCCCGGTGGTCCCCTGGCGGAAGCTTCTCGGGGCCGGACAACTCAGGAGGAAACACCCGCGCCCCGGGGCCCGGGACCTCGCCGTCCTCCAGTACACCTCCGGCACGACAGGACTGCCCAAGGCCGCGATGCTCAGCCACGCCAATCTGCAGGCCAACGCCGCGCAGGGCCGGGCCTGGGTGCCGGGGCTCAAGGACGGCCGGGAGACCGTGTACGCGGTCCTGCCGATGTTCCACGCCTACGGTCTGACGCTGTGCATGACGTTCGCCCTGAGCATCGGCGCGAAGCTGGTCCTGTTCCCGAAGTTCGACGTCGATCTGGTGCTGAAGGCGCTCAAGAAGTCCCCGGCGACCTTCCTCCCGGCCGTGCCGCCGATCTATGACCGGATCGCGGCCGCTGCGGCGGAACGCGGCATCGGGCTGGAAAGCATCCGCTTCTCCATTTCCGGCGCCATGAACCTGCCGGCGTCGACGGTGGAGACCTGGGAGAAAGCGACCGGCGGCTACCTGATCGAGGGCTACGGACTGACCGAGACGTCCCCGATCGCGATCGGCAACCCCTTCGGCCCCAGCCGCAAGCCGGGCACCGTCGGGGTGCCGTTCCCGCTCACCGACATCCGGGTGGTGGATCCCAGGAACGTCGCGCTGGACCGCGCCCCGGGCGAGGAAGGGGAACTCCTGATCCGCGGCCCGCAGGTGTTCTCCGGCTATTGGAACCGCCCGGAGGAGACCGAGGAGGCGCTGCTCGACGGCGGCTGGTTCCGCACCGGCGACATCGTCTCCGTAGACAAGGACTACTTCGTGACGATCCGGGACCGGATCAAGGAGCTGATCATCACGGGGGGATTCAACGTTTCACCCAGCGAGGTGGAGGACGTCCTCGCCACGTTCCCCGGTGTTTCGGAAGTCTCCGTGGTCGGGTTGCCGCGCACCGGAGGGGGCGAGGACGTGGTCGCCGTCGTGGTGCCGATCCCGGGTACCACCATCGATCCCGACGCGCTCCTGGTGTTTGCGCGCAAACACCTGACCGCCTACAAGGTGCCGCGCCGGGTGGTGGTGCTCGATTCCTTGCCCCGCTCGCTCATCGGCAAGGTCCTCCGCCGGGAAATCCGGGACATCCTCGTCGCTGGGCACTGAATGGCGGGACCGCTGGTGCCTGCCGCGGCAGCCGTCCACATCACCGTCATGATTTTCATTCCTGCTCCTCTGTTGCCGTCGCCGCCGTGTCCGGGCGCAGGCGTTCGCCGATAAACTCGATGGTCCGTTCCAGCGCCGCCTTCGTCGGGTGCCCCGGGGTGTCCACCAGGTCCACAGTCAGGACGCAGTGCGCGGACGGGGCGATGCCGTAGGGGTTCCCGGGCGACGAATCGACCTCAATGCCTTCGAAACTCTCACCGAATTCCCGCCGCAGGGTGGCGAAGCGTTCCGCCGGACAACCCCGGTCGTTGCTGAATCGCAAGCCGAGCAGCCGAAGTCCCTGGCTGGTCCGCGCCTTCACCCGCGCCAGTTCGCCGTTGTCCAGTCCGACGGCGGCGCGCTTCCCCGCGGTCAGGCCCGCCGGCAGCGCGGGCTGGCTCATTACCGGCGCCAGGACTGCGGGTTCCAGCGCCATCGCCAGGGCGAAGCTCCCCGTCATGCACATGCCGATCGCCCCGACGCCGGGACCTCCGCACTCCTGGTGCGCCTGGGCGGCGAGGGCACGCAGCCATCCCGTGGCCGGGCTGCTCCGGTTCGCCAGCACGGCGAATTCGCGGGAAATGCACACCTTCGCGATGGACTTTGCGATTCCCTCGCCCGCCTTTCCACCGGGCCGCCCGAACATTGACGGGAGGTAGACGGTGAAATCACGGTCGATCAGCCGGCGGCCGAGGTCCAGTACACCCGGGTGGATCCCGGGAACCTCGTGGATCAGGATCACGGCCGGGCCTGTTCCGGACCGAAAGACCTGGTGCCGGATGCCGCCGTGGCTGAAGGTCGATTCGGTGAAGCCCTCAAACGTGTCCCGTTGCTCCGGCATGGACGGCCCCCTCGGTTCCGGGCCGCCCTGCTGGAGTCACCTGCGCCGCCCGCGTACCGCACATGCTACGGAACTGTGGTGCCGCCGTCGACGGCAGATCCCTTGCGGCGCTCCGAACCAGCTGATAGGCCTGTAACAGGCCAAAAGGTAGGGTGCTTAGTGGAAGAGACCCGCGGCCTGAACAGGCCGTGGTTGCAGAAGGGAAGTTCACGTGACCCGCAAGAATCCCCAGGTCGAGGAAAACGACGAAAAGGACCTCGTGGTCGGCGACGGTCCAAAGGACTGGGCCGCCGGCATCCCCGGGGTGCTGCACTCCATGAAGCCCGCGATCGAACACATGGGCCTGAACCGCACCCGCAAGACGGTGCTGGCGATGAACCAGAAGGACGGTTTCGACTGCCCCAGCTGCGCGTGGCCGGACCCGAACCACCGCAAGGCCTTCGAGTTCTGCGAAAACGGCGCGAAGGCCGTCACCTGGGAGGCGACGCCGGTGGTCATCGGCCGGGAGTTCTGGGCGGAACATTCCGTCAGCGAACTGCGGACGCATTCCGAGTACTGGCTGGGAATGCAGGGCCGGCTCACCGAGCCGGTCCACAAGCCGGCCGGCGAGGACCATTACAAGCCGGTGAGCTGGCCGGAGGCGATCCGGATCATCGCGGACAAGCTCAAGGGCCTCGCCTCACCGGACGAAGCCGCCTTCTACACCAGCGGGCGCACCTCCAACGAGGCTGCCTTCCTTTACCAGCTGATGGTCCGCGGCTACGGCACCAACAACCTCCCGGACTGCTCCAATATGTGCCACGAGTCCTCGGGCTGGGCCATGGGCCAGACCATCGGCATCGGCAAGGCCACCGTCAGCTTTGATGATTTCGCTAAGGCTGATCTGATCATCGTCATGGGCCAGAACCCCGGCACCAACCACCCGCGGATGCTGACCGAGCTGGAAGCGTGCAAGGAAAACGGCGGCGAGATCGTCGCGGTCAATCCCCTGCCGGAGGCCGGCCTGCGCCGATACAAGAACCCGCAGAAGGTCAAGGGCATCGTCGGCCGCGGAACGGAGATCGCGGACCAGTTCCTGCACATCCGCATCGGCGGCGACATGGCGCTGCTGCAGGCGATCTCCAAACGTGTGCTCGACGCCGAGACCCGGAACCCGGGCACCGTCCTGGACCACGCGTTCCTGGCCGAGCACTGCGAGGGGCTGGACGAACTCAAGGAACACCTCAGCCAGCTGGACGAGGAAGCGGTCCTGCTGGCCACCGGGCTGCGCACCGAGGAAATCGATGAACTCGCGGCCCGTTACCTGAAGGCCGAGAAAGTCATCATCACCTGGGCCATGGGCATCACGCAGCAGAAGAAGGGCGTGGCCACGATCAAGGAGATCATCAACCTGCTCCTGCTGCGCGGGAACATCGGCAAGCCCGGCGCCGGCGCCTCGCCCATCCGCGGCCACAGCAACGTCCAGGGCGACCGCACCATGGGGATCTGGGAGCAGATGCCGCAGTCGTTCATGGACTCCCTCGGCGAGGAGTTCGGCTTCGAGCCGCCCCGCGACCACGGCGTGGACGCCGTGGAAACCATCAACAAGATGCGCGACGGCGGCATCAAGGCCTTCATTGCGCTCGGCGGGAACTTCGTCGGCGCGGTTTCCGACACCCACGCCACCGAAGCGGCCATGCAGAACACCGAACTCTCCGTGCAGATTTCCACGAAACTCAACCGGTCCCACACCGTGACCGGGGCGGAAGCCCTGATCCTTCCCACGATGGGTCGGAGCGAAATCGACATCCAGGAGTCCGGCCCGCAGTTCGTGTCGGTGGAGGACACGGTCTGCGCCGTGCACCCCTCCTGGGGCAAGGTTGAACCGGTCTCGCACCATCTGCTCTCCGAACCGGCGATTGTCAGCCGGCTTGGCAAGGCGCTGGTCGGGGACAAAGTCAAGGCCGACTGGGACGGTTTCGAGAAGAACTACGACCTGATCCGGGACCACATCTCGCGGGTCGTGGGCGGCTGCGAGGACTACAACGAACGGATCCGGCAGGAGGGCGGCTTCATCCTGGCGAACGGTCCTCGGGATTCCCGCACGTTCCCCACCCCGACCGGCAAGGCGGTGCTGACCGTCAATGCCCTGGAGCATGTGGAGAAGCCGGCGGGCACGCTGATCCTGCAGAGCATGCGCTCCCACGACCAGTTCAACACCACCATTTACGGCCACAACGACCGCTACCGCGGCATCAAGAAGGGCCGCCATGTGGTGTTCGTAAACCCGGACGACATCACTGAGCTGGGCCTGGCGGACGGAATGTTCGTGGACATCAGGGGCGAGTACAAGGACGGTGTGGAGCGTATGGTCCGCAAGTTCCGGGTGGTTTCCTACCCGACGGCCCGGGGCTGCGCGGCGGCGTACTATCCGGAGGCGAACGTGCTCGTGCCGCTGAACCACACGGCGGAAGGCAGCAACACCCCGGTGTCCAAGGCCGTGATCGTGCGGCTCGAACCCAGTGAGGACCAGACCCCGGACGGTTCGACCACCGTGGCATCCGGCGCGGCCCACACGCAGTAGGACCCCACTCCGCGGGCGCGATCCTCCGCGGGACATGCCCACCCCTGGCCGCGGCCACTGGACATCATGCCAATATGTCCATCCGCGGGCGCTCAGGGAGGGCATGTCCCGTTGGAGGTGCCCGCTCCTCCGCGGGACATGCCCACCCCTGGCCGCGGCCACTGGACATCATGCCAATATGTCCAACCGCGGGCGCTCAGGGAGGGCATGTCCCTCGGGGGCTTGGATCCGGTGGCTACTGGGCGCGCTTGGCCCAGCCCTTTTCGTCGGGGCCGCCGGCCTCGCCGTGCTCACAGAGCTCGAGGACCTTGTTGGACGCCGCGTGAACGGCCTCCTGCGTGCTCTTCCTGCCGTCGGTCGATGCGGCGCCCGCGGCGTAGCCG
Source organism: Pseudarthrobacter ribosi (assembly GCF_055412865.1). Classification (NCBI taxonomy): domain Bacteria; kingdom Bacillati; phylum Actinomycetota; class Actinomycetes; order Micrococcales; family Micrococcaceae; genus Pseudarthrobacter; species Pseudarthrobacter ribosi. The sequence continues at coordinate 83,361 of NZ_JBVAYZ010000016.1, forward strand.
ACGATGAACGCGCTGATGGCGTCCGCGTGCGGCCCGACGGCCTTCAGCGATCCCTCCGCGACCTGGACGATCTTCTCGTGGTCCACTTCCAGATCAAGGATCTGCAGGGCCTGGATCAGGCGGGCGCTCCAGTGCCGCAATGCGCTGTCTTCATCCCGGGTCAAAGTCATTGTTGCTCCTCTTGATTGGTGCGTCAGCCGGTTGGCGGTCCCCACAAGGGTTAGCACCGACACCGGGGTTGCGCAACGCGACACAGGCAAAAGGATCGCCGGAACCGGCCATCCGCTGAATTTGCCTCAGCTCCACAACGCGACGTGGAACTTCGATCCCCGGCGTTCCAGTCCCCGGGAGCCGCCGGGAGCGACCATCGCCGCGGTCGCGTCGGCGGTCCCGGCGAAGCGCTGCAGCGTCCGCGCCATCGTGGTGGTCCGGTGGTTGTCCAGGGTGCTCGCCCACCACAAACCGGTGACCGGTGTCCCGACGACGGGCAGCCGGACGAGAACCCCGGCCTGGAGCTCGGACCGGACGATGTGGCCAAGCGCCAGCATGATGCCCTCCCCCGCCCGCACCGCCGCCAGGGCTTCCGTCTCGCTGCTGAGCCGGATGATCTCCGGCGCCACCCCCATCGACGCCAGCCAACGGCCTTCCTCCGAGCTGTCCTGGATCCCCGCCGGTCCGGCAAACCACGGCCGGTCCAGCAGCCGGGCCACGGACACCGGTCCCGGCAGCCGGGCCAGCGGATGCCCCGCCCCGGCGACCAGGGTGCGCTGGTAGCGCAGGAACGACACACATTTCAGTCCCGGATTGGTCACCGCGGTCCCCGCCGACGCCGTCGGCCGGGCACCCAGGGCGATGTCGTACGCCCGTTCCTGCAGCAGCGAAGCAAGGTCCTCGGCGGACTCAACCACCACGTCCACCGAAGCACCCGGAACACGTTTGGTGAACAGGTCCAGCAGCCGGCCGGCCGCATGTTCGGCGAAGGGCGCAGTGGCAACAATCTTCAGTCGCCCGGCGTCGTTCGTTGCGTTGGATACCTCCCAGCGGGCCTGGTCCGCCAGCCCGACGATGTCCTGGGCATATTCGGCCAGGGCCCGGCCGCCAGGGGTCAGCGCAATGCCTCCCCCCGCGCGCACGAAGAGCGGATCGCCGAGGTCCTGCCGGAGCGCCGTCAGGGCAGAGGAAACCGCCGGTTCGCTGACGCCGAGGGTCTCCGCGGCAGCGTGCAGCGAGCCCAGCCGGGCAACGAGGGCGAACGTTCGGAGCTGGCTCAATGTCATCGACACGACGTCATAACCTTTCGCTTATGACGATATTGACACTCCGTCCCAGGCAGGACAAGACTGGCCTCAAATCGGTGCTGCGCGACGTTGCCAGCGCCCAGGCGTGAGGTGGGAACTATGCAGATTCCGGCTCCTTTCGACTATGTGCGGGCCACATCCGTGAACCACGCCCTTGACCTCCTCTCGAGGCACGGTGCGGAGTCGCGGGTCATCGCCGGGGGCCACAGCCTCCTGCCGATGATGAAGCTGCGGCTCTCCCGGCCCGAATGGCTGATCGACATCAACGACCTGTACGAACTCGACTTCATCCTGCGCGACGGCGGCAAACTCCGGATCGGCGCCCTCACGCGCCACACGACGCTCCTGGAATCGGACGAAATCGCGGCGCTCTTCCCCATCGTCCGGGACGCCGAAGCCGTGATCGCGGACCCGGTCGTGCGGAACCGGGGCACCATCGGCGGGTCGCTCTGCCAGGCCGACCCGGCCGAGGACCTGTCCACGGTCTGCGACGTGCTCGGTGCCGAAGCCGTGATCCGGGGACCCGCCGGCGAGCGCATCCTGGCCATGGCAGACTTCCACCGCGGACCCTACGAAACGGCGGTGGGCCAGGACGAACTGCTGTGTGAAGTCCGCATCCCGATCCGCCCCCGGTCGGGCAGCGCCTACGAAAAGGTCGAACGTCGCGTGGGCGACTGGGCGGTCGGCGCCGCCGGAGCATCCGTGACCCTTGCCGCCGACGGCACCATCGCCGACGCCGCCGTCGGACTCACCGCCCTCGGACTCGACCACACCATCGCCGGGGCCGCCGACCCGCTCCGCGGCCAGCAGCCCCGGGAGGAATTGTTCGTGGAAGCCGGCCGGCTCGCCGCAGCGGCCTGCGACCCCGTGGCCGACCAGCGCGGCCCGATTGACTACAAGCGGCATCTCGCCGACGAACTCACCCGGCGGGTACTGCGGCAGGCCTGTACCCGCGCCGCCCGGACACAGGAAGGCTGAAGCGGATGCAGATCAGCATGACCGTCAACGGCAACGAAGTCATGTCCGACATTGAGCCCCGGGTGCTCCTGGTCCACTACATCCGCGAAGTCCTGGGCCTGACCGGGACCCACTGGGGATGCGACACGAGCAACTGCGGGACCTGTGTGGTCCTGATGGACGGCCAGCCGGTGAAGTCCTGCACCGTCCTCGCGGTGATGGCTGCCGGACACGACGTCCGCACGGTCGAGGGTCTCGCCACCGGCGCCACCCTGGACCCGGTCCAGCAGGGCTTCATGGAGGAACACGGGCTGCAGTGCGGCTTCTGCACTCCCGGGATGATGCTGACCGCCCGCGCCCTGCTCGATAAGAACCCGCACCCGGACACCACGGAGATCCGGCAGGCCATTTCGGGCCAGATCTGCCGGTGCACCGGCTACGCCACGATCGTCCGGTCCGTACAGTGGGCCGCGGACCACCCGGCAGGCGGGGATGCCGACGCCACGGTGGACGAGGTCATCGACGGCACGGACACCGTCATCGAGGACATCCCGGCGGAAACAGTAGACAACGAGGTGAAGGCATGACCGTCATCCACGAACGGCCCAGCAACCCGGCGGCCGGCGACGAGGACCGCCCGATCGGCTACGGCCGGATCCAGCGGAAGGAAGATCCGCGCTTTGTCCGCGGCAAGGGCAATTACCTGGACGATATCGTCCTGCCCGGCATGCTGCACGGCGCCATCCTGCGCGCCCCGGTGGCGCACGCCCGGCTGGTCTCCATCGACACCACCAATGCCCTCGCCCATCCCAAGGTCCTCGCCGTCATCACCGGCAAGGACCTGCTGGGCCTCAAGCTTGCCTGGGCACCCACCCTCTCCGCGGACGTCCAGGCCGTCCTCGTGACGGACAAGGTCCGCTTCCAGGGCCAGGAGGTCGCGTTCGTCGTGGCCGAGGACCGCTACGCCGCGCGCGACGCGCTGGAGCTGATCGACGTCGAATACGATGTCCTGCCCCCGGTCATCGATGCCCGCAAGGCCCTCGACGCCGACGCCCCGGTGATCCGCGACGAGATCGAGGGCAAGACGGACAACCACATCTTCGACTGGGAAATCGGCGACAAGGCCGAAACCGAGGCTGTCTTCGCGAGCGCCGACGTCGTCGTCTCCCAGGAGATGGTCTACCCGCGGGTGCACCCCGCCCCGATGGAGACCTGCGGGGCGATCGCCGACTACGACGCCGTGGACGGCAAGCTGACCCTGTACGAAACCACCCAGGCCCCGCACGCGCACCGCACCCTGTTCGCGATCGTCGCCGGGATCCCCGAGCACAAGATCCGTGTGGTGTCACCGGACATCGGCGGCGGCTTCGGCAACAAGGTGGGCATCTACCCCGGCTACATCCTCGCCGTCGTCGGCTCGATCGTCACCGGCAAGCCGGTGAAGTGGGTGGAGGACCGCTCGGAGAACCTGATGTCCACCTCCTTCGCCCGCGACTACATCATGCAGGGCGAGATCGCGGCCACCAGGGACGGCAAGATCCTCGCGGTACGCACCAACGTCCTGGCCGACCACGGCGCGTTCAACGCCACCGCGCAGCCGACCAAGAACCCGGCCGGCTTCTTCTCCATCTTCACCGGCAGCTACGATTTGAAGGCCGCCTACTGCAGCGTCACGGGCGTCTACACGAACAAGGCACCCGGCGGCGTCGCCTACGCCTGCTCCTTCCGCGTCACCGAAGCCGTCTACCTGGTCGAGCGGATGGTGGACATCCTGGCCCGCAAGCTGGCGATGGACCCGGCGGAACTGCGGCTGAAGAACTTCATCAAGCCCGAGCAGTTTCCCTACGCCAACAAGACCGGCTGGGTCTACGACTCGGGCAACTATGAACCGGCCATGCGGCTGTCCATGCAGCTGGCCGGCTACGACGAGCTCCGCCGCGAGCAGCGGGAGAAGCGGGAGCGCGGCGAACTGATGGGGATCGGCGTCTCCTTCTTCACCGAAACGGTGGGCGCCGGCCCGCGCAAACACTTCGACATCGTGGGCCTCGGCATGGCCGACGGCGCCGAACTGCGGGTCCATCCCACCGGCAAGGCCGTCGTCCGGCTCTCGGTGCAAAGCCAGGGCCAGGGCCACGAGACCACCTTCGCGCAGATCGTCGCCGAGGAACTCGGCATCCCGCCGGAGGACATCGACGTCGTCCACGGCGACACCGACCAGACGCCGTTCGGCCTCGGCACCTACGGGAGCCGGTCGACGCCGGTCAGCGGCGGCGCCGTCGCCCTCGTCGCCCGGAAGGTGCGGGAGAAGGCGAAGCTGATCGCCGCGGCCATGCTGGAGACCCGGCCGGAGGACCTGGAATGGGAGAAAGGCCGCTGGTTCGTCAAGGGCGATCCCGGCGCCGGGAAGACCATCGCCGAGATCGCCTTGGCGGCCCACGGCACCATCACCCTGCCCGAGGGCGTCGACGGCAACCTAGACGCCGAGGTCACCTACGACCCGCCGAACCTCACGTTCCCGTTCGGGGCCTATATCAGTGTTGTCGACGTCGATCCGGGCACCGGGCACGTCAAGGTGCGCCGCTTCATCGCGGTGGATGACTGCGGCACCCGGATCAACCCGATGATCATCGAGGGCCAGGTGCACGGCGGACTGACCGACGGCGTCGGGATGGCCCTGATGGAGATCATCGAGTTCGACGCCGACGGCAACTGCCTGGGCGGGTCCTTCATGGACTACCTGATCCCCACCGCGATGGAAGTGCCGGACTGGGAGACCGGCTTCACCGTCACCCCGTCCCCGCACCACCCCATCGGCGCGAAGGGCATCGGCGAGTCCGCCACCGTCGGCTCACCACCGGCCATTGTGAACGCCGTCGTTGATGCGTTGGCCCCTTACGGGGTAATTCACATGGACATGCCGTGCACCCCGGCCCGGGTCTGGGCCGCCATGCAGGGCCGGGCAAGGCCGCCGATCTAGGATGACCACGACAGCAGACTCCCTCACCGCCCGGGCAAACGACCTTGCCTCCCGCCGTGAGCCGTTCGTGCACGCCACGGTGGTCCGCGCCCAGCATCCCACCAGCGCCCACGCCGGGGACACCGCCCTGGTGCTCCCCGACGGCGAGATCCAGGGTTTCGTCGGCGGAAACTGCGTCGAGTCCTCGGTGCGGGAGTACAGCCGGCAGGTCCTGGACTCGCAGGAACCGCTACTCCTGCGTGTGGTCCCGGGCGAACCGTCCCGCACCGCCGAGGAAGGCGCGGTAGAGGTCTCCAACCCCTGCCTGAGCGGCGGGGCGATCGAGATTTTCCTCCAGCCGCATATCCCGGCGCCCCGGGTCGTCGTGGTCGGCACCACACCCGTGGCCCAGGCCCTGGAGACACTCGGCGCCGGCGTGGGCCTGGCCGTGGAACTCACCGACGGCGAATCAGCGGCGCCGCGGGGCGACGACGCGGCGCTGATCGTGGCCTCGCACGGCAAAGCGGAGGAAGTTGCCCTCGAGGCCGCCCTGCGTGCCGGCGTGCCCTACGTCGCGCTCGTGGCCAGCGGGACGCGGGGAGCCGCGGTGCTGGAATCCCTCGACGTCGACCCGGCGCTGCGATCACGCGTCTTCACCCCCGCCGGGCTGCAGCTGGGCGCCCGTACCCCCGGCGAGATCGCGCTCTCGATCCTGGCCCAGCTCGTCCAGGAGAGGGCCAGGTCCCGGCACGCCGCCCCGGCGGCTGCCGCGGAAACCCAAACCCACGCGGCTGCCGCGGACACCCCGGCGACGGCCGTCGACCCCGTATGCGGCATGACCGTCGCCGCCGCGGACTCCTCGCTGCAGCTCGAGCACCACGGCGTCACCGTGTTCTTCTGCTCGCCCGGCTGCCGAGCGGCCTTCCGCAAAGATCCGGAGCGCTATGCCCTCATACCCTGATAGCGCGACCACCACGCACCGGACGGCCGGGCTGATCCTCGCGGCCGGGGCGTCGCGGCGCCTGGGCCGGCCCAAGCAGCTGCTCCCCTACGGCCACGGGGTCCTTCTCGGCGCCATACTCGCGACAGCCCGCGACTGCGGCTTCGACCAGACCGTGCTGGCCCTGGGAGGTGCCGCCGGGGAGGTGCAGCGCACGGTCGACGCCACCGGCTGCGAGATCGTGCTCAACCCGGACTTCGGCGAGGGCTGTTCCTCCTCGATCGCCGCCGGCATCGCCGCGCTCCACCCGGACACGGACGCCGTCGTCCTGCTGCTCGGGGACGAGCCGGGCGTCCGGGCTGACACCGCACGGGCCCTGCGGGAGCTCCTGTTCACCGGCGGGCCGGGCACCGGACAGGGCGCCCCCGGCATCGCCGTCTGCCGTTACGACGACGGTGTCGGCCACCCCCTGGCGTTCGCCCGGCGGATGCTCCCGGACCTGGTTACCCTGCACGGCGACAAGGCGGTCTGGAAGCTGCTGGAGCAGCGGGCGGGGGACGTCGTCGAACTCCGGGTTCCGGGCCCCGTCCCGCCGGACGTCGACACGGAAGAGGACTACCGCCGGGTCCTGGCCGGGCTGGAAGGCGCGCTGTGAACACCGCGGCGCGCACCGGCGCGGAGGAGGACGTCCAGCGCAGGGTTCCCGACGTCGCAACACTCATGGAGGCGCTGGACGGCAAACATTATCTGGCCGACGTCGGGCTGGCGACGGCGCTGTTCCTGGCCGTCCGCCTGCCGCAGCCCATCCTGTTGGAGGGCGAGGCGGGCGTCGGCAAGACCGAGGCGGCGAAGGCCCTGGCCGAACTCCTGGACACGCCGCTGTACCGGCTGCAGTGCTACGAGGGAATCGACGCCGGCGAAGCCCTCTACGAGTGGAACCACCAGCGCCAGCTGCTCGGGATCCGGCTGGCGGAAGTCCGGGATGCCGCCGTCACCGAGACGGACCTCTTCGGCCCGGAGTACCTGCTGCGCCGGCCGCTGCTGCAGGCGATCGAACATCCCGGCCCGCGCCCCGCGGTCCTCCTGCTGGACGAGATCGATCGGGCCGATGCCGAGTTCGAGGCCTTCACCTTCGAACTCCTCGCCGAGGCCGCGGTCACCATCCCGGAGCTGGGCACGATCCGGGCTACGCACCCCCCGATCGTCATCCTGACCTCGAACCGGACACGGGACCTGCACGACGCCCTGACCCGGCGCTGCCTCTACCACTGGATCGACTATCCCGGGCCGGGCCGGATCGCGGAAATCGTGCGCCGCCGCGTGCCCGCCAGCAGCGGCCCGCTGGCGCTCCAGGCCGCCGCGGTGATCACCAGGCTGCGCACCCTGGACCTCGCCAAACCGCCGGGGATTTCCGAGGCCATCGACTGGGTGTCGGCCCTGGCCGTGCTGGGCATCGACCGCATCGACGCCACGACGGCGGACCGGACGCTCGGCTCGATCGTCAAGAACCGGGATGACCTGGAGCTGGTCGGCGCGCGCGGGGCCGGCTGGCTCGTGGCCGGCACGGGCGGGTGAGCCCGGTGACGGCCCGGACCACGCGGGACGCGGCCGCCGCGCCCCCCGCGGTGGAGGCAGCCACCCTGTCCGCGGCGTTCGTCACCGCCCTGCGCCGGGCCGGCCTGACGTGTTCGCCCGACCGGGCCGTCCGGCTGGCCGAGGCCCTGCGCCTGATCCCGCCCACCGACGTCGAACGGCTCTACTGGGCGTCCCGGGTGGTGCTGGTGTCCGCGCGCGGGCAGCTGCCGGTGTTCGACGCCGTCTTCGCCGCGGTCTTCCGCGGCAACTTCGACCCGTCCTCGCACCGCAGCAGCGCCGCGACGCCCCCGCCTCCGCCTGCCGGCCCCGAACAGGCCCGCACCCGGCCCTCCCCGGCCACGGACCGTGCCCCCGGACAGACGACGGCGCCGCACCGGAAGGCGCCGGCGGTTGCTTCCGCGGGTCCGGACCGCGCCCTTGACCGCAACGCCCCGGAACGGGAGGCCGTGCTGGCCATGGCCTCCACCGAGGAACGGCTGCACGGGATGTCCTTTGCGCAGCTCACCGAGGCGGAAGTCACGGAAATCAGGCGGCTGGCATCCCGGCTGCTGCTCGCCACCCCCACGCGCCTGAGCCGCCGCACCCGCAAGTCCGCCCACAGCAGCGCCCGGCTGGACGTCCGCGCCACGGTCCGCGCGGCCCGGCGCTCGGGCACCGACACCACGCGGCTGCTGTACGCCCGGCGACGGGAGCAGCGCCGGAAGCTGGTGATGCTGTGCGACGTCTCCGGCTCCATGGAACCGTATGCGCGAATCTTCCTCTCGCTGCTCCAGGGGGCCGTGGCAACAGCCGACGCCGAGGCGTTTGTGTTTTCCACCCGGCTGACGCGCCTGACCCGGCAGCTGGCGCTGCGCGATCCCGACGCGGCCCTGGCCCGTGCCGCCGTGGCCGCACCGGACTGGGCCGGCGGCACCCGCATCGCCGACAGCATCCGGCACTTCGTCGACGAACACGGCCGCCGGGGCCTGGCCCGGGGCGCGGTGGTGGTGATCTTCTCGGACGGCTGGGCACAGGAGGACCCCGGACAAGTGGCGGCCCAGATGGCGCGGCTGCGGCGCCTGGCGCACCGGATTATCTGGGTCAATCCGCGCAAGGCCGCCCCGCACTACCAGCCGCTGGTGGGCGGCATGGCAGCGGCCCTGCCGTACTGCGACGCTTTCGTCAGCGGACACAGCTACACCGCTTTGGCAGAGGTGGCGGCCGCAATCCGCGGCGACGGCGAGTCTCCGACCAACGGCCAGGCATCACTCAAGGGAAGAGGAACCTAATGCAGATCAACAGCACTTTTTCGGTCGCCGCACCGATCGACACCGTCTGGGACACGATCATGGACTTCGAACGGGTGGCCGGCTGCGTGCCCGGCGCGCGGATCCTGAACAGGCTTTCGGACGACGCCTACCAGGTGGGCATGACCGTGAAGCTGGGCCCGGTGAACATGCAGTACAAAGGGCTGCTGAACGTGATCGAACGCAACGCCGCCGAACACCGCGCCGTGCTCGGCGGCAAAGCCCAGGAAACCCGTGGCCAGGGCACCGCCGAGGCCACGGTGACCCTGCAGCTGACGGAGGAGGCCGGCGGCACCACCCGCGGCGCCGTCGACGCCGAGCTCTCACTGTCCGGCAAGGCCGCCGCGATGGGCAAGGGCGTAATCGGCAGTGTCACCGAGCAGATGATGGCCCTGTTCGCCAGCAACCTGCAGGCCATGATCACCGCGCCGGCCGCGGCCGGAACGTCAGCAGCGGGCGGACTCCCGGAGCCCGTGCCCGCGGCCAAGGTCGCCGCGGCGACGGCCCCGGCCCCGGCGGCGGAGCTTCCCGGTGTGCCGGCGAGCGCCGTGCCCGCAGCGGCCCCGCCGGTGTCCCCACC
>NZ_JBVAYZ010000017.1:0-86841 GCF_055412865.1 Pseudarthrobacter ribosi
TGGCGGTGACCGACGCCGTGGCCGCGACGTTGCTGGCGGTGGGGACTGGGGCTGGCGCGGGGGCCGCCGTGCCGGGGTAGGCCTGGAGTTCGGCGAGTCCGACGTTTCTGGTGGTGCCGCTGACGGTGGTGACGGTCAGCCGCAGGCTGGTGGTGGCGCGGTCGGGGAAGCTGACGCTGGTCGCTAGGCCGGCGTTGTCCAGGGCAGGGACCGGGACGGTGGTTCCGTCGGAGAAGGTCAGGGTTGCCCCGGTGACCTGGTCGTTGCTGTTGGGCCGGTCATAGAGCACGACCCTGTTGAGGGTGACGGCGGCGGGGAAGGTGAGGTTGAGGTAGCTTCCGGCCCGGCCGCCGACGGTGGCCCATTCCCGGGTGGCGTCGACCGGGTGACCGGCGATCACCCCGTCGACGGCCTTCGCGGCGGTCTGGCCCGACGTCGTGTTCTGGGAACTGGCGGTGACCGCCGCCGAGGCTGCAACGTTGGCGGGGTCCGGGCCGGCTGCGGGCGCCGCTGCGGGCGGCGCGACGGTGTAGGACCGGGACAGCCATTTGCCGACCGAGTTGTCGGAACATTCAAGGGCTGTGGTGCAGGTCTTGGAATCATGCTGGGCGTAGGCCAGGAAGGCATCGGTCTTGGCCGTCAGATCGGGATCGGCCACATTGGACGGGCGCTGGGAGGTTAGGTAGCCCTGGTAGCCGGTGATCGTGTGGGGCACGGTGTAGAGCTGCTGGGCGCCGAGCACGAGGTAGGCGACGGTGTGGTGGTCGCTGTGGTCTCCGTCACCGTAGCTGCCAGCGAAGTCCAGCGTGGCAATCTGGTCCGGCCGATAGCTGTTCATCAACGCCAGCAGGGTGCTCCGGAGCTCCGGGAGGGTGTACGAGGAGGAGCGGTTGACCGCGGTGATTGTGCTGATCGCGCCGCTGTAGAGCTTCTGCAGACTCTCATAGCCGTAGTTGGAACCGCCCCTTCCATCGCGGTGCCCGTCCGGCAGCCGGATGAAGGCCAGCGAGAGTTGTGTTGCCCCGTCCAGGGTGGCCACCGGAATCGGGTGCCCGGCGATACCGGCATCCGAAATTGACCAGGAGTTGCCGGTCCCGGCGAGGTGGGCATAGGCGGCCTTCACCCCGTCCTCGCGCGCGCTCCAGTAGTCCGCGTCGTCATTGGCGTCGCCGGCCGTGAGATAGACCGTGCGCACGCACAACCCGTCGCGGATGGCCGAGAGGAGCCAAGGGCTCTGGAATATCAGGTCGTCATCCTGGTGGGCGACGATGTTCATCGCCGTTCCGGCCGGACACCCGGGAGCCGCCGGGGCGTGGGGTGCGGTCGCCATGCTCCCGGTGAGCGCCGCGACTAGCGCTACCGCCAGCAGAACCAGGGACCCTCTGCGAGGCCGGGGAAACGGCATTTGACTCACCCTCACTGGTCATCAAGCAATTGCTCCTGGTGACAACCGCGCTGCCCGTTGCCGCCAGCTCTCACACGAGCCCTTACTGTCGAGGATGGTGGCCGTGTGGCACCTCACACCACGAGGGAAGCTACCCGAATAGGCCGTCACGGCACCCGTCTTTTGGCGCCCGCTACTTGGCCCCGGGGACAAGGGAAAGCACGTAGCGTCGAACGGGCGTTGCTTTCATTTGCCGGCGGTCCCGCCGGCGGCGGCAGCGACCCGCCGCGCCCTGTATTTCAGATCGGTAACGCAAGCTCCTATGCTTAGCTGGAGCCTTTGTAAGGATTTGGGGGCGAGTAGTCGTGAGGAAACCGTTATATGAGTAGTGTTCTGACAATCCGCGGAGGCGTCCCGCTGACTGGCCGCGTCACCGTGCGGGGGGCCAAAAATCTGGTCCCGAAGGCCATGGTGGCCGCCCTGCTGGGCAACGAGCCATCCGTGCTGCGCAACGTCCCCGAAATCAAGGACGTCGAGGTTGTCACCAGCCTGCTTCAGCTTCACGGCGTCACGGTGGAGAAGGACCCCATCACCGGGGATCTGACGCTCGACCCGACCAACGCGAAGACGGCGTCCCATACGGCGATCGACGCGCACGCCGGCGATTCCCGGATCCCGATCCTGCTGTGCGGTCCCTTGATCCACGCGATCGGCGAGGCCTTCATCCCGGACCTGGGCGGCTGCAAGATCGGTGACCGCCCGATCGACTACCACCTGAACGTGCTGCGGCAGTTCGGTGCCGTGGTGGAGAAGCGTCCCGGCGGCATCCACATCTCCGCGCCCGGCGGCCTTAAGGGCGCCAAGATCTCGCTGCCGTACCCCTCCGTCGGCGCCACCGAGCAGGTGCTGCTGAGTGCCACGAGGGCCGAAGGCATCACCGAGCTCTCCGGTGCGGCCACGGAGCCGGAGATCGTCGACCTGATCGCTGTGCTGCAGAAAATGGGTGCGATCATCAGTGTCCAGACGGACCGCACCATCCGGATCGAGGGTGTTCCGGACCTCGGCGGCTACAACCACCGAGCCCTCTCGGACCGCAACGAGTCGGCATCGTGGGCGTCCGCGGCGCTGGTGACGCGCGGCGACATCTTCGTCGAGGGCGCCACCCAGCGCGACATGATGACCTTCCTCAACACCTACCGCAAGGTCGGCGGCGGGATGGACATCGGCGAGGACGGCATCCGCTTCTACCACAAGGGCGGCAAGCTCAACCCGCTGGTCCTCGAAACGGACGTGCACCCAGGCTTCATGACGGACTGGCAGCAGCCGCTCATCGTGGCCCTGACGCAGGCCGAGGGCGTGTCGATCGTCCACGAAACCGTGTACGAGAACCGCTTCGGCTTCACCGAAGCGCTAATCCGGATGGGCGCCAACATCCAGGTCCACCGTGAATGCCTCGGCAGTGTGCCGTGCCGGTTCGGCCAGCGCAACTTCCTGCATTCCGCCGTGATTTCCGGGCCCTCCCAGCTGACCGGCACCGACATCGACGTGCCCGATCTTCGCGGGGGATTCAGCCACCTGATCGCGGCTCTGGCTGCCAACGGCACCTCCCGGGTCACCGGCATCGACATCATCAATCGCGGCTACGAGCGCTTCACGGAGAAGCTCGCGGGCCTGGGCGCCGATTTCGACATCACTCCGGCCGAGTAGCGGGTACCACGTGAAGGAATCGGCCAAGAGCCACATCACTTTTGTTGTCGTGGCCGGGATTGTCCGTCCGGTCATGAACCTTCTGATGCGGAAGGAATGGATCGGCCTGGAGAAGCTGCCCGCCGGCGGCTTCATCGCAGCACCCAATCACTGCACCGAAATTGATCCTCTGGTGGTGGCACACCTGCTCTACAACCAGCAGCGGATGCCGCGCTTCCTGGCCAAGGCCGGACTCTTCAAGGTGCCCGTGCTGGGATTCGTGCTGCGCGCCACCAAACAGATCCCGGTCGAACGCTCGACGGCGGGCGCAAACCGCTCGCTGCAGATCGCCAAGGAAGTGGTGGATGAGGGCGGAGCCATCATCATCTACCCTGAGGGCACGCTCACCAGGGACCCCGAGCTGTGGCCGATGAAGGGCCACACCGGTGCCGCGCGGATGGCGCTTCAAAGCGGAATCCCCGTGGTGCCGATGGCTCATTGGGGTGCGCACGAGGTCCTGCCGCGCTATGCCAAGCGGCTCTACCTCTTTCCGCGGAAAACCTCTCGCCTGGTGGTGGGCGATCCGGTGGACCTCAGTGCCTTCGCCGGGCGTCCGTTGGACAAGGCGACCCTCGCCGAGGCCACCAACGTGATCATGGCGGCCATCACGGAACTCCTTGCCACCCTCCGCGGCGGACAGCCTCCGCTGGTCCGCTGGGACCCTGCGGCCCATAATCAGTCCACCCACGGCCGCTTTATTGAGCAAGGCGGAAAAACTGGCGGTCCTGCAAAACCAGAAGAGAAACTTGGGGATAGCGACGAATGACATTCGATCAAACGCGGGGACTGTCGGCCACGAGAGTTGCTGTACTCGGCGCCGGATCCTGGGGGACCACTTTTGCGAAGGTGCTCGCCGACGCGGCCACTGCCTCCGGCGTCGAACGCGACATCCGGATCTGGGGCCGCCGCGGTGAAGTAGTCGACCAGATCAACCTCAAGCACCGGAACGAGCAATACCTCAAAGATATTGCCCTTCCGCCCAGCATCACCGCTTCAACCGATGTCGCCGAGGTCCTCGCCGGCGCTGAGCTGGTGGTCCTGGCCGTTCCGGCCCAGACTCTGCGGCCGCAACTGCGCCAGTGGAAGAACCTGCTGGCACCCGGCGCCCTGGTGGTTTCCCTCATGAAGGGACTCGAGCTGCATTCCGATGCCCGGATGAGCGAGGTGATCTCCGAGGAGCTCGGCATTCCCGAAAACCGGATCGCAGTGGTGTCGGGACCCAACCTGGCCATGGAGATCGCCCGGGAGGAACCCACCGCCTCCGTCGTGGCCTGCTCCGATCCGATTGCGGCCGGCTGGATCGCCCGCAGCTGCACCGCCCCGTACTTCCGCCCGTACACCACAGGCGACGTCGTCGGCGTCGAAATCGGCGGCATCGTCAAGAACATCATTGCCCTGGCCGTCGGCATTTGCGAAGGCAAGCAGATGGGTGACAACACCAAGGCCTCGGTTATCACCCGCGGCCTCGCGGAGACCTCCCGGCTGTCGCTCGCCCTGGGCGGCGAGGCGCAGACGATGGCCGGCCTCGCCGGCCTCGGCGACCTCGTGGCGACCTGTTCCTCGCCGCTGTCCCGGAACCACACGGCCGGACGCCTGCTGGGCAAAGGGTTGACCCTGGACGAGGTCGCGGCCGAAATGACGCAGACGGCTGAGGGCATCAAATCCGCCCAGGCCGTCCAGGAGCTGGCTGGCAAGCTCGGCGTTGAGATGCCCATCACCGCGGCGGTCGTAGCCGTGCTGGCAGGAAAACTGTCCGTCGACCAACTGGGGCCGCTCCTGCTGTCCCGGGACCTGAAACCTGAAGGCGATTACTGAGCGTGTCTGAAGAAAACATGAGCACAACGGGACGATCCGCCCAGGCACGGCCCCGGGTGGCGGTGCTGTTCGGCGGACGCTCCAGCGAACACGCGGTGAGCTGCGTGACGGCCGCCGGGGTCCTCGGCGCCATCGACCAGACGAAGTACGAGGTCATCCCGATCGGGATCGCCAAAACCGGCCAGTGGGTGCTGGCCTCCGGGGACACCCATGACTGGTCGCTCTCGGCCTCATCCCTGCCCGAGGTCGCGTCCTCGGCGCGGACCGTCGCGCTCACCGAAATCGGCGGTGAACACCAGCTGATCGTGGCCTCCCCGAACGAGGTCCCGCAGGAACTGGGCGCCGTGGACGTGGTGTTCCCGCTGCTGCACGGTCCGTTCGGCGAGGACGGCACCGTCCAGGGCTTCCTGGAACTTTCCGACACCCGATATGTGGGCGCCGGTGTGCTGGCGTCGGCCGTGGGCATGGACAAGCACTTCATGAAGGTGGTGTTTGAATCCGCCGGGCTCCGCGTGGGCCCGTACATTGCCGTGACGGACCGGCAGTGGCGCAACGACCCCGAGACCGTCCGCAAGCGCGTGGACCAGCTCGGCTTTCCGGTCTTCGTCAAGCCCGCGCGGGCGGGTTCGTCCATGGGCATTTCCAAGGTGGACTCGCTCGAAGGCCTGGACGCCGCGATTGAGGCAGCCCGCGAACACGATCCTAAACTCGTCATCGAGGCGGGCATCGTCGGCCGCGAAATCGAATGCGCCGTTCTGGAAGGCCGGGGAACCAACGCTCCCCGGACGTCCATGCCAGGAGAGATTTCCGTGGCAGGAGGCGGGCACGAGTTCTACGACTTCGACGCCAAGTACGTTGACGACGCCGCGGCCCTCAGCTGCCCCGCCGATCTCCCGCACGAAGCCATCGCCCGGGTCCGCGAGCTGGCCGCCGTCGCCTTCGACGCTGTCGGGGCCGAGGGCCTGAGCCGGGTCGATTTCTTCTACACCCCCGAGGGTGAGCTCATCATTAACGAGATCAACACCATGCCCGGGTTCACGCCCAAGAGCATGTACCCGCAGATGTGGAAGGCCTCCGGACTGGGCTACGCGGAGCTGATCGACGAACTGATCTACCTGGCCCTGCACCGCAAGACCGGCCTGCGCTAGGGCCCTACTGGCTCGGCGGCAGGTTCTGCAGGTCTGCCTGACCCACGCAGTTCCGCGCCGCCGGTACCTTCGCAGCGGCTGCGGCCAGGTCTGCGAGCACGGTGGCGGAACTGATCCTGTCCGGGTCCATCAGGATCTCCGTGGCCGGTTCGCGGCCGAACGTGGTCAGAGTCCACACCGGGTCGCCCTCCTTGATGACCCAGTCAACGCCGTTCACGCTGACGCAGCGGTCGGTCGTCGGCCCCGGAACATTCACCCCACAGCGCAGGATGACCAGGGACGGGTCGCCCCACGCTGCGGTGGCCTGGCTGTTGGTCTTCCGCAGCTTGGCCTCGCCGATCGCGTCCGGCAGCGCCACCATCATGGGGGCGCAGGCGGCGTTCGCCGCGTCTTTGGCGGGCGCGACGTCGACAACCGGAGCGCAGGCGCTCAGCACGAACCCTGCGGCCGCCGCCACGGCCAGAAGGCGGAGCGGACGTGCGGAGGCCGGGAAACGGAGCTGATGCATTGTTTAAGCCTATCCCGGCCTGCCGCGCGTCGCCGCACGGCGGGTCGCTCGTGAGCACGCCGGATGAACCTGAGATGAACGGCCCAAGTCGGCGTCGAGTAGACTGGAAAAATCGTGCAACTCTGGGGCGCTGCCGGCAATGACGTCCTTTTTGGCCAGAACCACGCACCATCGATTAGCTCATGTATCTGGGGGAGGGACGGCCATCACGTCGCGCAGCCTGAAATTCGACATTGTACGCACCGGACTGTCAGCACTGCTGGTCGCCTGGGCCCTGTCGGCGCCGCTCCCTTCCGCGCAGGCTGCAGATTTGCCTTCACCCGTTCCGGTACCGGAAATTGTCCTGCCTACTCCGGCGCCCCCGGAGATCGTGCCGCCAGCGGACCCCTCCGAGCCGGCAGATCCCGTCGTGCAGCCCTCCGACCCCGTCGTAGAGCAGCCGCCGGCAGTCGCTGAGTCGCCGGTCGTTCCCTCGCCGCCGGCCGCAGAGACGCCCGCCCCGGCTACAGCCCCGGCGCCGGGCTATCTGGTCGCTCCGCGGCAGGCTCCCCGGATCACCCAGCCCGCCGCACCGGGGATCGCGGAACCCGTCAAGACTTCAGTCGAGGCGACGGAGACGCCGTCGCCCACTCCCGAACCCAGCCAGTCGACGGCACCCGCGGCCGCTGCCCCACCGGCCGAACCTCCAGCCGTCATGCAGGCACAGATCCAGGCCGCCGTCGCCGTCGCCACCGGCAGCCCACTGGCGGTCCAGGTGGTCACGGTGTTGATTCTGCTCGCCGCCGGGTTCGCGTACAACAGGTTCCTCAGCGGGAAAAGCGACAGCTTCGCCTCCAAGGCCGGAGAGTAAGCATCCGGATGCGAAAACATGCCGGGCTGGACTCTGCCCGCCCTGAAGCGACAACCTCCCCGGTCCGCATGACGCTGCTGACGCACTCTTACTGGCCGGAGCACAGTCCGCCCCAGCGCCGGTGGACGGCCATGATCAAGGAATTTTCCCGCTTAGGCTGGGACGTCGACGTTGTGGCGCCCGTAGCGCACTACCCCTTCGGTCGCCGGGCGCTGCCCCGGCGGTTGGCAGGCAGGCCCTTCGTGCTGCAGGACGGACAATTCACCGAGAAGATCCTCCGCGTCCCGTATCTGCGCCACGGCAACTCCCGCGTCGCGCGCCTGGTGGACCAGTGCTTTTCGGCGGCGCTCTCCGTGCCCGCGGGCCTGCTTCTGCGCAAGCCCGACGTCGTCATTGTCACCGCACCAGCATTGCCGTCCCTGCTTGCCGGATACGCGCTCGCGAAGTTGCGTGGCGTACCGCTGATAGTCGAAATGCGGGATGCGTGGCCTGACCTTGCCCGCGATGCCCGCCTCGTCCAGGGAAGCGTCAAGAGCGTCGTGGAGCACGTCGTTGATTTCGTCCAGCACCGGGCAGACCTCGTGGTCACCGTGACCGAGGGTTTCGCCGAAACCCTTCGTTCACGCGGAGTCCGCAGGGTGGACACCATCAGCAACGGACTGCATTTGGACGCCATCCCGGTCCTCGATGCACCGGACCTGGAACGGCCCGTATTTGAGGCCCTTTACCTCGGGAACCACGGCGAGAGCCAGCGGCTGGAGGTTGCTATCCGGGCCAGCGCCTTGGTGGGCGATTCGATGCACCTGCACATGGTGGGGCACGGAACGCGGCGCCGGGCCCTTGAAAAGCTCGCCCGGGAGTTGAAAGCGCCGGTGACGTTCCACGCGCCGCTTCACGGGGAGGCCATGATGAAGCGGTACGCCTCAGCGGACACCTGCCTCGTTTCCCTCCGCGACGACTGGAAATCCTTCGAAACCACCGTTCCGTCCAAGACCTATGAGGTCCTGGCCGTAGGCCGCCACGTGACAGCAATGGTGCGCGGCGAGGCGGCCCGCGTCATTGCCGACGCGGAAGCCGGCGATATCGTGGCCAGCGACCCGGAGGCCCTGGCGGCCCTGTGGCGAGCGCTGGCCGCCGACCGGGGGCGACTCGTCCGCAACGGTGACAGCCGGCAGTGGGTCAAAACCCATGCCGAGTATGGGCTGTTGGCCAGCCGGTATGTGGACATCATCTCTGAACTCCTGGGCAAGGCATCCGTAGACCCCCGATGATCCAGGCCCTAAGAAACACGCGGCTCGCCGCGCACACTGCAGGACAGCACCTCGCAGACGATCCGATGCTGCTTTTCCTGCAGGTATCGCGGCGCGTCCCGTCCTCGGTGGTCCGCCCCCTGGCCCGGCTCACCTGCGCAGCGGCACCCAGGGGTTCCGCCGCCGTACCCGTGTTGCTCGCGTCCCTAGCACGCGGCGACACCGACGACGTCTCACGACGGCTGAGGATCGCCGCGGACCGCAACGTCTCCGGTGAAAAGGCCCGGAAGCTGGCGGACATCGCGCTCGTGGCCAATCAGCCGGAGCTCTCGGACCTCCTGCTGGCCGGTGCAGGCAGTGCGCCCGGCCGCAAGTCTGCGCAGGCACGCAGGCTCTGGTATGCCGGGGACCTCAGTGGCGCCGTCGCCGTCCTCGAGGGGTCCAACCGCGCGGGACGGCAGCAGCAGGCTCGGCTGGCCGGCGAGGCAGCCGTGTACACCGGCGCCGGGCCCTCATTGCGCCGGCAGGCGTTCACCCCCGTACCCGGCCGGGTGCTGCATTTGCTGACAAATTCCCTGCCCCACACCGCCAGCGGCTACGCCCAGCGGTCCCACTCGGTCATGGCGGCGCAGCAGGAGGCAGGCTGGGACGTACTGGCCGTCACACGGCTGGCCTACCCCGTGCAGGTAGGGAAGCTCCTGGCCCAGGCCAGGGATGTCGTGGACGGAGTCGAATACCGCCGTCTGCTCCCGGCGCGGCTGGCGCCGACCATGGACGCGCGGTTACAGCAACAGGCCGAGGAACTGCTGAAAGTGGCGCTGGAGTTCAAGCCCGGCATCCTCCACACGACCACCCACTTCGTTAACGGCCTGGTGGTCCGGGCGGTGGCTGAGGCCCTGGGGATTCCCTGGGTGTACGAGGTCCGCGGACAGCTGGCTGACACGTGGGCCGCCACGCGCGGACCTAACGCCCGGTCCAGCGAAAAGTACCGGCTCTTCCGGGAACGGGAAAGCGCCGTCATGCGCGACGCCGACCTCGTAGTGACGCTGGGCCAGGCCATGAAAGCCAACATCGTCGCGGCGGGCATCCCCGGGGAGAAGGTGCTCATCGCCCCCAACGCGGTGGGCGGGGCCTTCCTCGAGCCGCCGCTGGATCCGGCCGGCGCACGCCGCGAGCTGGGACTGCCGGAGGACGGACTCTTCATCGGCACCGTCAGCAGTCTTGTGGCCTATGAAGGCCTGGATGATCTCGTGAGGGCCTTCGCGCTCCTAGCGACGGAATACCCGCAGCTGCGCCTGCTGATCGTCGGTGACGGCGTTTCCAGACCCGCCCTGGAGGATCAGATCAGAGCCCTGGGACTGTCCGACCGGGCAATATTTACGGGGCGGGTGCCGCGGGATCTGGCCCCGCTCTACCACCAGGCTCTCGACGTCTTTGTGGTACCGCGCAAGGACCTGGACGTGACCCGGGCGGTGACTCCGCTTAAGCCCGTCGAGGCCCTGGCGAGTGCCCGGCCAGTGGTCGGGAGCGACCTGCCCGCACTTCGGGAGATAATAGACGACGGCGGTAACGGGATACTTGCCCCCGCCGAGAACCCCCGTGAGCTTGCCCAGGCGATCTCCACGCTGCTCTCCGACGCTCGCTACAGGGCGGCGTTGGGGCAGGCAGGCCGTGCAGCGGTGCTGGCCGAGAGGACCTGGGCGGCCAACGCCGAGGCCCTGACCACCCGCTACGCTGGGCTGCACCATGACCATGAGGAGAACGAATAGTGTCCGCAGATAGTGCAATAGACCCGGAGACGGTGGCCGTACAGCCGCTCTCCGTGGACATGCGGCGGCTGACGCGAGTCGGTTCGCGGCCATCGTTCCTGGATTATCTCGTCCGGCTCTGGGACTTCCGGCAGTTCATGTTCTACGACGCCCGTGCCCGCATTCAAAGCGGGACGCGCCGTGACCGACTGGGCAGCGCCTGGCTGCTGCTGAACCCCGTCTTCAATGGCCTGACCTACTTCCTGATCTTCGGGCTGCTGCTGAACACCAGCCGCGGGATCGAGAACTTCGTGGGGTACCTGGTGGTGGGCATCTTTGTGTTCCAGTACAGCTCCGGTGCCATCACGTCCGGCGCGCGCTCGATCCGGAATAACAAATCCGTGGTCCAGGCCTTCAACTTCCCGCGGGCAGCGCTTCCCATCGGCGCCAACGTGCGGGAGCTGCTCAGGGCGGTTCCCCTCATCCTGGCCATGCTGCTAATAGTGGTGGTGCTGCCTCCCGCGGAGGAAATCACCTGGCTCTGGATTCTTGTGGTACCGGCCATCATGCTGCAGGCGCTCTTCAACCTCGGGGTGGGACTCATCCTGGCCAGGATCATCTCCCGGGTCCACGACGTCACGCACCTGCTGCCTTTCGCGCTCCGGGCCTGGATGTACGGTTCCGCCATCTTCTTTTCCTACGACCGGTTCGTCACACATCCCGAAATCCTGGCCGTCATCAAACTCAATCCCTTGTTCAACGTGATCGACATCGTCCGGGACTGTGTCCTCTACGCCAGGGTTCCCCAGTGGCAGTCGTGGGCCATTCTCGCTGCCTGGGCCCTCGGGGCGCTCGGCGTGGGCCTCGTCTACTTCTGGAAGGGGGAGGAATCCTATGGACGCGGATGACCAGGAGCTCTACATCGAGGGCCACCCCTGCGTGGTGGTGGATAGCGTTGAGATGCGTTACCGCGTGACCTCCAGCGCGGCTTCTGACGCCGACACCGAAGAGGCCGCACCGCGCCTCTTCCGCCGCGCCGTCCGCAAACCCAACATGGTGACCGTGCACGCCCTGAACAGGCTGTCGCTCGTCGTCGAGCGCGGCGAGTCGGTGGGCATTATCGGCCGGAACGGCTCGGGCAAGAGCACGCTGATGAAGATCATCAGCGGCCAGTCCAAGCCGTCCAAGGGTGCCGTATTCGCCTCCAGCACCCCCATCATGCTCGGCGTGAATGCTGCTCTCGTGCAGGACCTTTCCGGCGACCAGAACGTGATCCTCGGGTGTCTCGCCATGGGCATGAGCCGGGCCGAGGTGGACGAGAAGTTCAACAGCATCGTTGAACTGTCCGGACTCGAGAAGTCCATCCACCTGCCGATGAAGTCCTACTCCTCAGGCATGGCATCCCGCCTCCGCTTTGCCATCGCAGCGAGCGTGGACCCGGAGATCCTCCTGGTGGATGAGGCACTCAACACCGGTGATGCCCAGTTCGCGGACCGCAGCAAGCTGCGGATGGATGAGCTCCGTGAACAGGCGGGCTGCGTATTCCTGGTCAGCCACAGCCTGGACACTATCAAGGACATGTGCACCCGGGCGATCTGGCTCGACAAGGGCGACCTGATCATGGACGGTGAGCCTGAGGCAGCCATCAAGGCCTACCAGGAGTTCACCCGCCACCTCTCCAAAGGCAACAACATTTCGGCCACCAGGATCCTCGACGAAGCCAAGGCGAATCTCGTGGCCACCGAGGTCCGCGGGCGGTCCTCACGCCGGAGCCGGGGTTGATGGCTGGTCTCCGGGAGGTCCGGACAGGGCTGTGGCATCTGCGGAGGGGAGGGCCGGCGCAGTTCAAGTCCTGGCGGTCCCGCCAGCGGATTGAACAGGGCTTTGCCGCGCCGCGCAACGTCCAGGGCGTCGAAGCGGCCTGGACCGGCCGCGGACACAAGCGGCGGCTCTCGCTCCTGCCGGCGATCCTGCCGCAACAGCAGCCATCCCGGCCGGATGTGCGTGCAGCCGTCATCCTGGATGATTTTTCCGCGCTGGCCTTCGGCTACGAGTGGTCCACCCTCCCGGTCCATCCGCACACCTGGCGCGCTGACCTGGCAGCCGGTGCCGTCGACCTGTTGTTCGTGGAATCGGCGTGGGCGGGAAATGGCGGACTGTGGCGCGGGAAACTGGCCGGCCCGAACGGTCCGAGTGCCGAGTTCCGCGAACTCGTCGGCTGGTGCCGGGAGCAAGGCATCACCACCGTCTTCTGGAACAAGGAAGACCCGCCCCACTATGATGACTTCCTCCCCGCCGCCCGGCTCTTCGATCAGGTTTTCACCTCCGATTCGGGCCGCATTCCGCAGTACCGGATGGATCTGGGCCATGAGCGGGTCAGTTCCCTTCCGTTCGCAGCCCAGCCCGCCATCCATAACCCGGTCAGGCCGGGACACGGCCGGCACAGCAGGGATGTTGCCTTCGCAGGGATGTACTTTGCCCATAAGTATCCTGAGCGCAGGGCCCAGATGGACTTCCTCCTCGGCGGTGCGCTGGACGCGTCCGCCAGGATGCGAACTGGCCTGGAGATCTTTTCGCGCCAGCTCGGCGGCAACGCCGAGTACCAGTTCCCGGCACCGCTGGACTCACGCGTTGTCGGTTCGCTGAGCTACCCGCAGACGCTGTCCGCGTACAAGGCGTACAAGGTTTTCCTCAACGTCAATTCGGTCGTCGACTCGCCCAGCATGTGCGCCCGGCGGATCTTTGAGATCACGGCATCCGGCACGCCTGTCGTGACCGCGCCCAGCCTGGCCATGGCGCAGTTCTTCACCCCCGCGGCGGTGCCCGTTGCCGCCACCCGCAAGGACGCCGAACACCTCACCCGCGCGCTGGTCTCCAACCCCGAGTTGAACGACCGCACCGCGCACCTGGCCCAGCGCACCATCTGGGCGGGCCACACGTACGCCCACCGGGCGGACACCGTCCTGCAGCACGCACTCCCGCGGCTGAAGGCCGGTGTGGGCCGGCCGTCGCTTTCGGTGCTGTTGCCAACCATCAGGCCGCAGAACCTTGAGAGTGTTTTCCGAACCCTTGCAGGACAACGCGGCGTGGAACCGGAACTGGTGCTGCTCACGCACGGCTTCCGACTCTCCACCGAACGGCTGGCGGAGCTTTCCGACCAGTCCGGGCTCCGGAACGTTGTGCTCCTGGAGGCGTCGCGGGAGGTTTCGCTGGGGGAGTGCCTGAACAGATGCGTCGCCGCGTCCGCTGGCCAGGTCCTCACCAAGATGGACGACGACGACCATTACGGCCCGCACTACCTGAGTGACCAGCTGCATGCGTTGTCGTACTCGGGTGCGGACGTAGTGGGCAAGCAGGCGCACTACATGCACCTTGAGCGGTCCAACGCGGCCATCCTGAGGTTCGCAGCCAGGGAGCACCGGTTCACGGACTTCGTGATGGGACCGACCATCATGGCCCGCCGGGACGTCTTCACGGACCATCCGTTCCAGCCCGTCACGGTGGGAGAGGACACCGCATTTCTCCGCGCCGTCCATGCCGCAGGTAAGGTCATCTATTCGTCGGACCGGTTCAATTACTTCCAGGTGCGCACCGGCGATGGACACACTTGGCAGGTCGAGGATGCCGAGCTGCTTGCTTCGGGCGACATAAAATTCTACGGAAAGCTGCACGGACATGTTGACATCTAGAACTGCCGAGACCGGGGCGAGCATCAGGACGGTCGCCGTCGTCGGCCTGGGTTACATCGGTCTGCCCACGGCAGCCATCCTGGCCACCAACGGTCTGGAGGTCATCGGGGTCGATCTGAACCAGGACACCGTGGACGCCGTCAACAACGGTCACGTGCCGTTTGTGGAACCTGACCTGGGCATCCACGTCGCGGGCGCGGTCAGCCGGGGAAGGCTCCGAGCCCAACTCGAAACTCCGAGCGCGGATGCTTACATCGTTGCCGTGCCGACGCCGTTCAATGCCGACAAGTCCGCGGACATGTCCTACATCGCAGCCGCCGCCCGTGCCATCGCGCCCCAGCTGAGCGGCGGTGAGCTGGTGATTCTGGAGTCGACATCACCTCCCGGGAGCACCCGCCGGCTCGCCGAACTCATCCTGGGCATCCGCCCGGACCTAAGCCTTGACGGCCGGGACGGCAAGGCTGCCCTTCTGGTGGCGCACTGTCCCGAACGGGTACTGCCGGGCCGGATCATGATCGAGTTGGTGACGAACGACCGTGTGGTCGGTGGCCTCACCGCGGAGGCCGCCGAGGCCGCGGCCGCGCTGTACGGAGTGTTCTGCCAGGGCGAAATCCACCTCACAGACGCCGCGACCGCCGAGATGTCCAAACTGGTGGAGAACGCCTACCGCGATGTGAACATCGCGTTTGCGAACGAACTATCGGTCATCAGCGACAACCT
The DNA here is from genome assembly GCF_055412865.1 of Pseudarthrobacter ribosi. Taxonomy (NCBI): domain Bacteria; kingdom Bacillati; phylum Actinomycetota; class Actinomycetes; order Micrococcales; family Micrococcaceae; genus Pseudarthrobacter; species Pseudarthrobacter ribosi. The sequence continues at coordinate 14,859 of NZ_JBVAYZ010000017.1, forward strand.
GGACATTGACGTGTGGGAGCTCATCCGTCTGGCAAATCATCATCCGAGGGTCAACATCCTCCAACCCGGACCCGGCGTCGGCGGGCACTGTATCGCTGTGGACCCCTGGTTCATTGTGGCCGCTGACCCGGATAATTCCGTCCTGATCCGTACCGCCCGCGAAGTCAATGACCGCAAGCCCGGCCACGTCGTGGAACAGGTCCGGAAAGCTGCCAGCGGCGTCAGCCGTCCGGTGATTGCCTGCCTGGGCCTGTCCTTCAAAGCAAACATTGACGATGTCCGGGAGTCGCCGGCGGTGGAGATCGTCCGTCGAGTGGCCACGTTGCAGCCACATGCGGATATCCTTGTCGCGGCGCCGCACAAGAATCAGCTGCCGCAGGAGTTGGCTGAGTGTGGCAACGTCCGGCTGGTGGAAACCGATAAGGCGATCGAGGCGGCCGACGTTGTGGTGCTGCTGGTCGATCACGACAGGTTCCGTGAGATAGAGCCGTCGAGCCTTGAGGGCAAGAAGGTCATCGACACCCGCGGTTTCTGGCGCTGAAGAAGTCGCCGAAAGCGTTAGGCGCTTGTCGGCAAAACGAAAAATGAGGGTCCAGGCCGCTGACAGCGGCCGGCCCAGGGGAGAGTAATGGATAACCGAAGTGACACATCCGCGCGGCTGCCCGCCGGCAAGCATTTTGCAGTCACCTGGAGCGTGCCTGTGGTGCACGGCGGTAGAACAAACTCCATGCTGCACCGCTCCCGGGCCTTCGCCGCCGAAGGCGGCGCGCCGGTGGAAATTCTCACCTTCGACAATTTCCGGGACTACCCGGACATCCGGAAGACGCTCACCGAGCAGGGGAAACTGACCGACGGCGTCACTCTTCGCAACATCTGGGAAGACCTGGCCCACCTTGCCGGCGATGCCCCCGTTCTCCCGGCGGAGGAGCTCGCCGGGTTCACTCCGCTCGGTGAGTCCGGAACGCCCGTCACCACGGTGGAGGGCGGCCCGAGCGGACGGACCCAGCGGTTTGCTGCTGACGGCACCACGCTGCTGCAGACGGACTACCTGCGAGAGGACGGAACGCTCTTCCTTTCGGACCGCAACGATGTGGAAACCCCGGGCCAGCACGGGGGCAGGTCGCTCACCCTCTGCAATGCCCAGAGCCTGCCGGTGGAGAAGTGGCGTTCATCCTGGGAAATGTACCGGTCCTGGCTGGATCACCTGACCGACGGTGACGACTCGTTCTTCATCGTGGACAACAAGCACGCCTCGACGTTCATGAAGACCTATCGGCGGCCATCCGCGACCGTATTTCTGATGGTCCATGATTCCCACCTCGCCACGGCTGTCAACGGGCCGGCGTCGCCGCTTTCGGGCTCCGGCGACGTGGTCGTCCCCCGCTTCGACAACTTCGACGGTGTGGCAATCCTGACGCAGATGCAGGCCGGGGACATCAGGGCACGCGTTGGGGACATCGGCAACATCCATGTCATACCCAACAGCCGTGCGGTGCCCGTCCAGCCCGTGGAAGGTGACCGCGACCCGACTGCCGGCGTCCTGCTGGCCCAATTGCGGCCCCTCAAGCAGATCGATCACGCCATCCGGGCGGTAGCCGACGTGAACCACCGCCTCGAGACCACCGCCACGTTGGGTATCTACGGCGAGGGCGACGAGGGTTCCAAGCTGGAAGGCCTCATCCAGCGGCTGGGCGTATCCGCACTGGTCCAGCTGAAGGGCCACACCCATTCGCCGGCCAAGGTGTTCGGCGAATCCTCTTTTTCGCTGCTGACGAGTTCGTCCGAATCGTTCGGCCTGGTGATCCTGGAGAGCATGTCCGCCGGCTGTGTACCCATCGCGTACGACATCCACTACGGCCCGTCGTCCATCATCACGCACGGCGTCAACGGCTACATCGTCGAGTACGGGAATGAGGAGGCGCTGGCCGAGTGTGTGGCAGCGTTCTTGGCACTGCCGGCAGAACAGAAAGCCGAAATGCGGGAAGCCGCGATTTCCAGGGCCGTCGACTTCTCCGACGCCCCTGTCGTTGCCATGTGGTCCGAGGCATTGGCGGCCGCGGCTGCCAGGAAAGCCGTCCCCGCCCCGGAACTCAGAGTGGCTGTTACGGACACTGTCTGGGGGACATGGTCTGACGGGGCACTCGATTTACGGGTAACCGCCCAGCTGACCGCTGAGAGCGACAGCCTCGAGGCGGCGACGCCGCGTTTCCTCTGCAGGCTCAGGGTCCGGGGCAGCGAGTCCTTCTTCAGGGCATCCGGTGAGTTGACCGGACAACCTGCCGACGGCGAATGTACAGTCGTGTTCCGCTTCGCCCCGGACGTCATGCAGGCGTTGAGCGAGTCCGTCGTGGACGCCACCCTTGAGACCCAACTTCTGGGCCGCCGCGTGACGTCGCGGCTGCCCTTCCGTGCCCCGGTCCCGACTCCCATGGACATCTATGGAACAGTGCACGGAAACCTGAGCCTTCGCCCGCTGCAGCCCGCAGCCTCCATATCCACAGCCAATGCAGTCTAAGTTTTCGGAGAACGTTATGAACCAGCAGGACGCGCGCGATGACCAGGCCAGCAGCCTTCCGTCCCTGCCCCAGGGGTATCACTGTGCCATCACCTGGGGGATCCCCACGGAGTACGGCGGAATGACAAATGCCCTCCTGCACCGTTCGCGGGCGTTTAGCCAGGAGGCAGGGGTGCCCGTGGATGTCCTGACCTTTGCCTGGTCACTTGGCTACAGTCAAATCCGTCGCGAGCTTGAAGCCGCCGGTGAGTTGATACCGGGGCTGCGGCTGCGAAACCTCTGGGAAGAACTGGGCCAGCTCACGGAAAGCCAGCTGGCATCGGCGAAACCCGGCAGGAACGTCGTCGGCGAGTTTTCGGCGATTGGCGCGGCGGAGGAGTCGACGGACGAAACAAGCGGCGGGGTCCTGCGCCGCCGGGTCCGTCATGCCTCCGACGGGAAGACGGTCCTCCAGATGGATTATTTCCGGCCGGATGGAACTGTCGTGGTCTCTGATCGTCGCGACGTCTCCGCCAGGGGAGTCGAGGGCGGGCGGTTGGTGTCCCTGTGCGGTTTCGACGGCCGTCCTGTGGCCTCCTGGAACCAGATCTGGCCGCTCTACCTCTTCTGGCTTGACTGCGTGGTCGCAGGCCGCGAGTCCTTCATGATCGTCGACAGCAAGTCGACCGCCAATTTCATGACCCGCTACCGCCGCGACAACGTCGTCACCATGCACCTGGTGCACAACTCCCACATGGCCAGCGGCGCCATTCCCCCGTACGGGGAACTCAGCCCGACCCGGCGGTATGTGTTCGAGCGGTTGAGTTCCTTCGACTCCGTGGTCTTCCTGACCGAAAACCAGAAAAAGGACGTGGATCTGGTCTTCGATAACCCCCCGAACACCTGCGTGATCCCGAACAGCAGATCTCTTCCCGCAGCGTCGGACCCGGAAGAAGGCCACGCTCCTGAGCTGGGGGTCATCCTGGGGAGCTTGACCGGCCGCAAGAGGCTTGACCACTCCATCCGCGCCGTGGCAGAGGCGAGAAAGTCCTCCGGCGCGGACTACTTCCTCGAGATCTACGGCCAAGGCTCAGAACAGGCCGCACTTTTGAAGTTGATTGACTCGATCGGCATGCAGGACCACGTCGCCTTGCGGGGTTACTCTATTGATGCCCGGCAGGAATTCGAGCGTGCTTCATTTACGCTCCTGACCAGCAAGCTGGAGGGGCAGGGGCTGGTCCTGATCGAGGCCATGAGTGCGGGATGCATCCCCATCTCCTACGACGTGCCCTACGGTCCCGCCGACATCATCCAGGACGGCGTCAACGGCTTCCTCGTGAAGGCGGGCGATATTTCGGCGCTGTCCGAGAGAATCCGTCAACTAAGCACCATGGGCGAGGAAGATCTCAAGAACATGCGCCGGGCGGCGGTCGCCAGGGCTCATGCGTTCAATGACGAGATGGTCGTTCTGAAGTGGGGGGCTGCCATGCGGGACGCGATAGAACGCAAACTGTGGGCCATGCCGGTCCCTCCGGTCCCGAACGTCGCGAACTAGAAACTGTACGATCTGCCCGCGACGGTCCGACGCCGGCTTCCGTTGCGGCTGAACGGCCACTGACTCCCTCACACTAGCCTGCGCCAATTTTGCGCCTACCCTGCGTCTCCTCTGGGCCACCAGCCGATAGCATCATCTCGCTACCTGCCGACAGTTGGCTGGAAAGTACCTGTCAGGTTCTTTCTCGACCGCCGTCAGCAGTTGGACGATGGATCACTTCGGGACAGGATTCCGGTGAGGGTGATCCCTACCTAAGGGTGTCAGATGCAGACCAAACGCTTGCCCAAAGCACTTCGGAAGTCCGCCATCGCGGTACTGACAGCGCTCCTGCTCTTCTCCAGCGTCGCGATCGCGCCCGCATCCGTAGCCTACGATCCTGGGTATGCGGTGCCGGCGGGATTGAAGAGCACGGGGCAGACGGACACGACGGTGAGTTTGTCCTGGGTGAAGTCGGCGAATGTGCCGCGGTATCGGGTGCAGGTGTACACGAAGGCGGATATGAGTGATGCGGTGTATTACCGGTTCACTGATTCGGCGGTGGTGATTCCCGATCTGGCGAAAAGCACGGAGTACAAGTTCCGGGTGCGGGGGATCAGTGCCGATGGGCTGGTGTCCCTGACGGCGTACTCGGCGGCGCTGACGGCGTCCACTGCCTCCACGGCGCCGGCGCCGACGTATGCGGTGCCGACGGGATTGAAGAGCACGGGGCAGACGGACATGACAGTGAGTTTGTCCTGGGTGAAGTCGGCGAATGTGCCGCGGTATCGGGTGCAGGTGTACACGAAGGCGGATATGAGTGATGCGGTGTATTACCGGTTCACTGATTCGGCGGTGGTGATTCCCGATCTGGCGAAAAGCACGGAGTACAAGTTCCGGGTGCGGGGAATCAGTGCCGATGGGCTGGAATCCCTGACGGCGTACTCGGCGGCGCTGACCGCGTCCACGGCGTCCACGGCGCCGGCGCCGACGTATGCGGTGCCGACGGGGCTCAAGACCACGGTTACGGGACAGGGCTCCATCTCGGTCTCCTGGAACGCCGTGGTCAATGCTCCGGGATACCGGGTGCAGGTGTACAGCAGGTCCGACATGAGCGACTCGGTCTACAAGCGGTTCACAGAGGTGTCCGGCGCTATGTCCGGGCTGACTCCCAATACGGCCTATTTCGCAAGGGTCAGGGTCATTGGCACGGCGGGCGAAAACCTCACCGCCTACTCCCCGGCTGTTACATTCACCACGCCCTCTGATTCCATTACAACTCCTACGGGATTCACCGGCACCACCACCCACCGGACAGTTGACCTGACCTGGAACGCTGTCCCCAATGCGCCGGGATACCGGCTGGCAATTGCAACCAAGGCGGATATGTCGGATGCCGAGTGGCGCCGCTATTACGGACCCAACACGGCGGAAATCCGGGGACTCAACGCGCGCACCGCCTACTACTTCCAAGTCAGGGTGATTGACGAGGCCGGGACCGGCCTCAGCGCCTATACGCCGGTGCTGAACCTGGCCACCAAGGCGGAGCCGCCGGCCCCGCTGGCCCTCAGCAACCCGTTGACGGTGGCAAGCTACAACGTGATGTGCGCAAACTGCGCTGTCGAAAGCGACAGCAACCCCAACGCCCTTCCCTGGTCCGAACGGCGCAGCGCCATCGTCGGCAACATCAAGTCACGGATGCCGGACATTATCGGCGTCCAGGAGGCCTCCCAGGGCTGGCTGAACGAGCCCGGCCAGACAGGCGGGCTGTCGCAGTTCGAGGATCTTCTGCAGCGCCTCAAGAACGCCGGAGCCAACTACGCGATCAGCAACAATAAGCGCAACAACTGCGTCGAGTCCACGACACCCACAAATTGCGTTTATGCAGACCAGGGCGCATCGCAAGGGACCCGGATCTTCTACAACGCTGCGACCATCGAAATCGTCAAGACGGGAAGCAAAGCACTTCCCCTGGCCAGCGTCCCGGAAAACCCCCGGTTCTTCGCCTGGGCGATTGCCAAACAGAAATCCACGGGAAAGCTCTTCTTCTTCGGTGACACGCACCTGTCCACCAGCAAGGCCGACGGATTCTATGAACTCCGGAAGCGACAGGCGGAAACAATCGTCAGCGTCATCAAGCAGGAAAACTCCGCCGGCCTGCCGGTCCTCATGACCGGCGACCTGAATTCGAGCAAGTGGCAAAAACCATCCAACGCCCCCTACGACGTCTTCACAAACTCCGGGCTCGTTGATCCGCTGGGCAACGACTACTGGCAGGAGTTCCCGAGCATGGCGGCCACGGCTGAGAAGCGGATCAACACGCACCTCGACAGCTGGAATGGTTTCGAAACACGCGCGCCCGCAACGGACGACAAGTCAGCAAACGGTTCATACATCGACTACATCCTGACGTCCAAGATGCGCGTCTCGCAGTGGGAAACAGTGGCAAACATCGACAGTGCCGGCAACTTCGCCGGGATCATTCCCTCTGACCACAACATGATTGTGGCGAAAGTCGGCCTGCCCTGACCCGCGGCGGGCGGTTCCGTCTCAGGACCTATTGACGACAACAGCTGTGGGCGCCCAGGGCGTCCACAGCTGTTGTCGTACCGCCATCCGGAGAATGGCGTGTTCATTCGGTTACCCGATGCCTGACGTAACTCCGGGCTTCTCCTGGCCCGGCCACAGCGCATCAAAGACCCGGCTCGTGGCGTCCCCGTCGCAGTACGGCGCAAACATCTCCACGAACGCCGCGTACTTGGGCTTGTAACGGCGGGAAACCGACGAGATGTTCTTGATGGACCGCACGACTTCCGCGGTGGTAGTGTGCAGCGGGCCGGGCGCCTTTGCCTCCAGATCGAAGTAGAAGCCCCGGGTCTCGTCGCGGTACCGGGCGATGTCCGGCGTCAGGAAGATGATCGGTTTGCCGGTGACGCAGAAGTCGAACATGACGGACGAATAATCGTTGACCAGGATGTCCGCGGCCGTGTACAGGTCGTTGACTTCGGGGTACTCGGTCACATCAATGACGAACTCGTTGGCCGCCGTCTGCCGCTGGCCGGCAATGTTGTGGTGCCCACGCAGGAGCAGAACGTAGTCGTCGCCAAGCTGCTGCTGGGCTTTCTCGAAATCGAGGTACGTGACCATTTCGTATTGCCGCGAGGCGTTCTTGGCGTCATCGCGCCAGGTAGGGGCGTAGAGAATCGCGGTCTTACCCTCGGGAATGCCGAGCCGGCCGCGGATTGCCGGCCGGTCCTGTTCCATCCGCTTGAGGGTGAGGCTGTCGTTGCGGGGATAGCCGTCGGCGACAACACGCCCCTCAAAGCCGAAGCATTTTGCCAGAACGCCGGCGGCGTAGTCGTTCTGCGCCAGGAGGGCATCCCAGTACTCGGCCTCGCGCCACATGAGGTTCCAGTACGACAGCGAGAAGTTCGTGCGGGCGACGTCGTTGCCGAGCTTCTTGAGGGGGGTTCCGTGCCAGGTCTGGATGTACACCTGCCCCTCGCGCTTGCGGAAGTAGAACGGGAAGTTGTTGTTGTTGATCAGGATTCTGGACTCGGTCAGGAGCTGGTACCACCGCCGGGATCCAATGAGGACCGGTTCGGTTCCTGCGGGCACCGGCACCGCGAAGTCGGCAACAGCCCAATACATCGGCCACTGGCTTCCCCGGCGCTGGAATTCCTCCAGCAGTCGCCGCGGGCTGTCCGTGGCGCGTCGTCCGCCGAAGCACATGAACAGGATCGCGTCCTTGAGTTCGGCCTCACGGCCCACCGTTACCGGGGTGCGCAGCAGCTGCTGGCCGAACCGTCCCACCTCGTCCGCCGCCAAGGGCGGCCGAAGGTGGATGGTCAGGGCGGCGTTCTTGGGGGTGCGGCTCACTCCGACTTCCACCCGGTCGGCCGCTATCCGCCGGGGCATCTGCGACTGAAGCCCGGACGACGCCGGGATCCAGTACCCCTGGTGGTCAGCGACCCCCGGGGGGACGAAGCGCACGCTGTACGCGCCGGCCTCGGGCATCACTTCCTCGCCGCCCCACGGGTGCTGGGGCAGCAGGAAGTCGGCAGTAAACGCGTTGCTTCCGTCGTTGGTCCGCACCGTCAGCGCAACGTCCGTTGCGGGGATGACCGCCTTCCCGCTGGAGAGCACGAAACGGGGCGCGTGGATCACCGGCAGATCCGCAGTGCCCTCGATCCGCAGCGTGCGCTGATCCGCTGACACCTCAACGGAGGAGGCGATAACGCGGGTCGTGCGCTCCTTCAAGGTCACAAACCCGTAGCCGGTCAATCCCAGCCTGAGGCTTCGGGTCTGGTCGGACTGGGCTTCGAGCTCCGAAGAACCTTCCGGCCAGGCAACCGGCCGCGGGGTTTTGAATCCGCTGTCCAAGCGCAACCGCCACTCATACTCGGCGGTCGCGACGGCACCGGCCGCCAGGTCGGGCACGTCGATGACGTAGAACGCCCGGTCGCCGTCCACACTGAGGCAGGTGGCCGTCTCGCGGATGCCGAACTTCGGCGACTCGAGGGAGACCTTCGCGGGCACCGGGGCGGAACGGGCTTCCACTGCCAACTTCAGGGTCCGCCCCGTCAGCTCCAGTGCGGTGGCAACATACTGGGGGGTGACCGGAACAAACGTCAGGCCGGTCGTGGCGGGTCGCATTTCCACGGCCATCCGGGATGCGTCCAGCATGGGTCCCACCGGCAGCGTGCCGGTGGAACCGTTGGCGTCCCGGCGCGTCAGGGGCGCCTCGAACGTCCTGCCGCCAGCAGTGACAGTCAGCAGCACGTGCCACTCGGCGGTGCCGCCGGACCCGGGTCCTTCCAGCATCGCGGCCGGGTCCATGATCGTGCGGAAACCGGCCTCGGCGTAGGAGGTCCAGTTGTCGCCGGATTCCCAATCGATGGACTGGTCCGTGTGGCGCTGCACCGCCAACGCGACAGGTTCCCCGCCGTCGGCGTTAACCAGGGACACCAGAATGGAAAGGTTCCCCTCGACGGGATCCACAGATGAGATGTACGCGTGACCGCCGATTGCCAGGCGGCCGTCAGCCTGCCACGCGAAGTGCGTCATCTTGCTGACCAACCGCAGGTCGACCTCGCGGCAGGACAGGAGCTCCGGTTCGTAATGGGAGAGCTCGGCCAGATACTTGGGCTGCGCCGATAGCGTGGACCCGGTGACCTGGGTGGGGAAGCTGGAGTTGTAGTCGCTCCGGTGGTTGCAGATCCTGACGACGTCCTCCCGCAGGTCCGCGAGGACAGCCGAGAGGATCAGTCGGTTGTGGATTCTGAGGCCGTCCCAGTCCAGCTCCAGGCCTTCACTCAGGCGGCGGACCGTGGTGTGGAGCCGGTCCCAGAAAGCCTGGTCGGTGCGGGGGACCACTTCGTAGAAGCGGAAAAGGCCGTTGCCCAGCTCCTGTGACAGCACCCGCCGGTACACTTCCGGGGCGAGGCTGGGGCGCAACCTGGCGGCGAGGGACTCAAGCCTGCTGAGGCGGTCCTCCAGGTACTGCATTTGGCAGAGCAGTTCGCGAGCCAGAGGGCGGACGGAGGCGTCCGCGGAGGTATTAACGACCTTGAGGTCAAGGATGTCAAACGATTCTGCCCGGGAGTAAAGAGTGGGAACCGCCTCGTACTGCCAGTGCTCACGCCCGGTCGCAATATCGGCGGTTGCCGATGTCCAGAAATCCCGCCGAAAAACCTTGTTGCCGAGGGCGCCGTCACGCAGAATGCCCGGAAGTTCCGAAACAGTCACAGCCGGCCGAGGCTCTGCATGGATGTCCCGCTGCCATACCGGCGTGGTGCTGGTCTTGCCCTTGGCCATTCCGGTCATACCGACGGCGAAGGACGAGCCGCTCTGACGCAGGGACCGGAACATGGGATCCAGGCTCGCCTTTTCGACCACGTCCCCGGCAGTAAGAAACACCAAATAGGGTGCCCGGCTCTGCGCGACGGCGTGGCCACGGGCTGCCTCTTCGCGGGAGCCTGCCAGGGGGAGGTACTTCACCCGGGCGTCGCGCTTCGCAAACTCCCGGACCTGCCCTCGGCCCAGGCCGGCCAGGGAGGTGTCCACGACAATCATTTCCATGGCGGCCGGCTCTTGGCCCACCAGGCTGCGCAACGTCACGGCCGGATCGCCGGCGTCGTCAGTCAGCAGGACGATGACGGCGAGCTGGGCCCGCTGCAGGGGCGCAACGGGCTTCGCCACGGCGGCCCGTTGGAGTTTTGCCAGGCTGGCAGGGTGCGCCACTTTGCGGATCTGCTTTTGCTGCTCCGGCGGCAATGCCCGCCACACACGCCGAAGATTTCTCTTAGCGGCAGCTTTCAGCGCAGCTAGTGCTTGGCTCTGCTTGGGATCTGGCATTCTTGGATTCGCTTCCCTCGTCCGGATCCAACCGGTGGTTGTCACTTCATTTCATTTGCTGCACGTCAATGGTGGTGCGGGGCGCAGCGGCCCGGCGCGTTCAGTCAATAGTGGCACGTCGCCGCGTCCGGCCGTCCGCGGGGCCTACGTCAAAAGGGCTTCCGCAGTATCAGGTCGACGTTCTGGTCCCCTGCGGATCCCGTCACGTCAGAGTGGTCGAGGCCGGGCCGGTTCAACGCCAGTTCAAGGCTTAAGGCAGCCATGGATGCCGGACTGTGAGGTCCTTCATAGAGCACGCTCTCCGGGGCCGAGTGGTCTACCAGGGTTGCGGCAATGGAGAGCGTTCCGTCTCCGTTGTCCATGAGTTCAACCACTCTCGATTGCTGCGGACAATCAATGAGCGACGCCGTCGTGATTTCCCAGAATCCACCCTGCTCAAATTCGGATTCGTGCGGTGTCACCTGGTGCCTGTGCGTGTGGCCGTTCAGCCAGGCCACCACGTTCGGAAAGCGGGAGATGAGCTGCAGTACAGCTGGACGGTCCAGGGGAGGTTCGCCGCTGCCCGGCGAACGCGTGACCTCGTCAAAGTAATGCAGTGGGTGATGGCTGAACAGGACCACGAGTCGATCTTCAATGTCCCTTGCGGTGCGTTTGCCCTTCGGATCGTAGGACTTCGCGGACACACCCTCGAGTTGCTCTTCCAGCCACGCCGCCTGGGCGGCGTCCAGCACTGCCCCGCCGCCGCCGTCGGGACTCGCCGTGTTCAGCATGATGCCGACAACCTGCGGCGATATGTCAAAGGTGTAGTACGGCTGGCCGTCGGGGCGTTGGGGGCCGGACGCCCCGCCAACGCCCCGGCCATTGCCTGCAACAGAATCCATGAAGTCTGCCTTGCTGAACTCGCGGCGGAGTTTGGAGGCCTGCACCTTTCGCGCAGGCATGGACGACATCAGGGCCCGGCGTTCGTTTGCGCTGGACTCATTGACTGTTTCCCAGAAGTCCAATTCGTCGATGCCGGGGGGCAGCCGCATCGGAAGCCGGTCACCGACACGGAGAGTGTCGACGAGGTCGGTTTTCGCCGAAACTGGATCCCCGGCTGAACGCCCGGCCTCGTCGTGGTTTCCGACGCCGACATACCAGGGGAAGTCCGAGCCCTCCGCGCCCACCGGCCTGATGGCCGCTTCGAGGAGCCCCGGCACGGTGGGATAACCGTGAACGGCTTTCCAGTCATCCTGGGGTGCCAGCGAGGGTTCCGGCTCCGGATGCCAGACGTTCTGCGACAGTTCCAGGGGGGCCGGTCCGTGGTCCTGGACACCCTCGTACGTGTCGGCCGGGTGCGATGTCACGGGGACGCCTTTGAATACCCCGACGGCGGCCGACAGTTCGCTGAGGGCAAAGGCGTTCGTGAGATCTCCCGTGGTGACGAGGCAATCCAGAGGACGTTGACTGATCGGGCCGCGTCCGACGGCGTTGAGCTTCCGGACCGTTGCGTCCAACACATGAACGGTGAGCAGGTCCTGCGGCCGGAACAGCCCCGAGGGGGGATACCCGTCGGTGAAATCGAAGTACTGCCAAAAGAAGGACAGCCGCCCGGGGTTGGCTGCGTCGAGAACGTGGCTATCCGTCAGGTGCCCGAAAGCAGCCAGCCCCGTGCGCTCGCCGTTGGCACTGCTGTTGCGCGCGCACAGCTCCTCGCGGACCTGGGTCGCGAGAGCCGGCCCTGGGCCAAGCTGCCGGTAGGGCAGCCGGGGCACGCGCTGCGGTCCGGGGACAACCGTGGCGTCCAGGGTCGTTCTCGGGGAAACCGGGGAAGGCCCCAGGTGCGCGCCGCCGCCAGTGTCCGTGCCTGCCTTGCCGGTGGAGTCGGACAACCCCAGCAGGGTGACTCCGGTCGCACCAGTGAGTGACCACTTGATGGCGTCCCGTCGCGATACTTGCATCCTGCCCTGTTGTCGCACTTGCTGGTGTGGCCCTTTGCTGTTGGGGTCGGCTGGGCGGAGGTCAGGACTGGTGTACAGCAGACGTCACCGGATTGCGGGCTGCCGCTAGATACTCGCGTTGGCCCTGACCAGGTCGTCCGGGAAGTCAACTTCAACGGCGTAGAAGTCGCTGATGTCGACCGGAGTCCATTTGACCTCGTCCTGTTTGATGGTCAGCTCGATTGCCTTCTCGAAGTAGTCCTGGTCGTCGACTTCAATGAGTCGCTTGAGGAGCTTCTTCTTGTCTTTGGAGCTGACAAAGTTGATGCCGACGGCCTCACCGTGGGCTGCGTCGGCAGGGACAACCTTGGACAGTTCCAGGATCTTGCCGTCTGTGTCGGTGGTGTACTTGACTTCCTCGTCCGAGACTGAGGAAATGTCGACGGTGATGAAGGACTCGTCACGCTTGATGTAGGGCAACAGCATTTCAAGAATGTCCGGGTCGAAGACGACGTCGCCGTTCATCCACAACACGCCGCCCTTGGCGGAGTTCCGAAGGGCCTTCAAGAGGCTCTTCGAGGTGTTCGTCTGGTCGAAGTTCTCGTTGTACACAAAGGATGCGTTGGGCACGTGTTCGAGGATCATCTCAAGCTTGAAACCGACAGCAATGGTGAGCCGAAGTTTCTTGCCAAACTTATTCTGCAGGTTCTGGACCTGCTGGTGCATGATGGTCCTGCCATCACTGAGCTCCGTCATGGGCTTCGGGTGAGGACGCGCCAAGCGCGTGCCCATTCCGGCAGCCAGAATTACGGCTTGAATTTTCATTAGTTTCCTCTTCAACGAGTGTGCCTTGGGACGGGGAGCGGCGGGCCGAAGCATCACTCGATCATGCGTCTCGGTACCGTAAAACGGGCCAAGGTGAGCGTCCCCCGCAGAAAAGCATAGCCGCTCGACGGCCGCCCACCCAAGAAAGCCAGCAACCTTACGGTATCTCTGCGTTTACCTCCCCGGCCCCGACTGTTAACTTCCCCGGCCCGGGCTCCCTGCGCTGTCGGTGCGTTGTGGCACTAACCGCCGGTGAACTCGCCGATGCGCGATCCGACGCCGAGAAGCTCTGCAATGGCCGCTACGGTTCGGCCGGCGGCCTCGCCATCCCCGTAAGGATTGACGGCGTTCGCCATGGCGGCGAAGTGCCCGGGGTCCTTAAGCAGGCGTGTCACCTCGGCAACAATCCGCTCCTCATCCGTGCCGATGAGAGCCACAGTCCCTGCCTTGACGGCTTCGGGCCGTTCGGTATTTTCCCGCATCACCAGCACGGGCTTGCCGAGGCTCGGAGCTTCCTCCTGCACGCCACCCGAATCTGTGATCACGAAGTGCGCCAAGGACAGCAGCCGCGTGAACTCGCCATAGGGGAGAGGCTCGGTGACAACGACATTGGCTTTTCCTTCGAGTAGCGGCAGCAACGCGTCGCGCACTATGGGATTCTTGTGGGCCGGCAGGACTATCACCAGTTCGCGCTCGGCGTCGGCGATCCGGGCCAGGGCCCGGGCCACGCCGCGCATCGCGTCCCCCTGGTTCTCCCGGCGGTGGGTTGTGACCAGGAGGATTTTCGTGCCGCCAGCTGCCAGGTCCTCGAGTTGCGGGTCAGTGAAGGGAACGGACTTGCCCACGGTGGTGAGGAGGGCGTCAATGACGGAATTACCGGTAATGACGACGTCTTCCGGCCTGATTCCCTCCGCGATCAGGTTCCCTTTGCTGGTGCTCGTCGGTGCCAGGTGCAGGCTCGCGATCTGGCTGGTGATCTTGCGGTTCGCCTCTTCCGGGAAGGGGGAGCGGAGGTCACCGCTGCGGAGCCCTGCCTCGACGTGCACCACGGGGATCCCGTGGTAGAACGCTGCTATCGCGGCGGCGGTGGAGGTCGTGGTGTCCCCTTGGACCACCACGGCATCCGGCCGCGTGTGGGTGAACAGCTTCTCCAGCCCGTCGATGGTCCGTGTCAGGATGGCGGACAGGGACTGGCCGTGCTGGAGGATGTTCAGGTCGTGGTGGGGCACGATCCCAAAGAGTTCGTTGACCTGGTCCAGCATTTCGCGGTGCTGGCCCGTCACCGTCACGATGCAGCGAAACTGAGGCGAGAGCTCAAGGGCGTTGATCACCGGCGCCATTTTGATGGCCTCGGGTCTGGTGCCAAAGATCGGCATGATGCTGTGCATGGAGGTTCCCCCAAGGATACGCGGGCGGTGCGGTCTGGTAAGACCGGTCGGACGGGGGTTCAGCCCAGAAGCAGAAGGGCAATGACCAAGGCGGGGACGCTGACGGCGACGAGAATGACTGCTATCAGCGCTGCCAGGCGCTTGCGGCGGTAGGCGACTTCCCCGTCGTCGGGGTCCAACGCGGCAGCGCGTTTGGCTGAGGCCGCGCTTCGAGGGGCCAAGGGAATGGGCTCAACACCAGGAACCAGGAGCGTGTCCGGAATTTCCTCGTGGAACGCACGCCGCCGCAGGTGGCGCGGGGCCGCCACTGGCCGGGGAGCATCGTCGGCGGGAACATCCAACAGCCGGTCCTCCTCGCCTCAATACATCGTCACAAGGCTGAGGGACTCAACCTGATCGCCTCCAATTCTTACATTCCCGTCCGCTGATCCGTGCATTCCGGCCGCAGGGACACATCAATCAGGCCTCCGGTTTCAATGACAAACCGCCGCAGCCACTGCCCCGGACTCAGCACGGGATGGGAGGCGACCATCTGGACGTCCGCCGTCGTGCACTGCTCAATCAGCCGTCCGGCACGGGTGGCGTGGTAGCTGGACGTCACCACGGTGACGGACTTCCACCCGTTTGCGCCAACAAGGCCGGCAATGATCTCTGCCTCACTCCGGGTGTCCATGCCACCGGGGCGGAAACAGACCAGTCCCGGACGGGGGAACACGGCCGAGTTGCAGATATCGTCGGCCGCCGCATTGCCCAGGGTGTCCGTGTGGGACAGCACCAGCACCGGTGCTTCGAGCTGGTCCCGGAGCTTCTGCGCCACCGGCAGGCGTTCGGATGCGGCCCCGCCCAGCACGATCACGGCGTCCGTGCGGTGCACGCTCAGGGGATCCACGTTGACGAACAACTGGATGGCCACCACCAGCCACAGCATCACGGCGCCGGAAACGGCGCCCAGTACCCAGCGGACACGCCGGGGTGCGGCGTTCAGCGCGGGCAGTGGCGGGGGCATGCCTACGAGTCTCGCATGGCCTCGCGGGAGCGTGGAAAACGTTGCCAGCGCGGCGCCTTGGGACAGTTTTGCCAGGAGACCCCGAAGCAACGAGCCTCCGCTGTTGTTGTCGCCCCGCGGTAGCGTAGGGCTGTGCCTGAACACAAGACTGTCCCCCCGTTTAAAGCGACCTTGCAAGGGACCCCGCCTGGAGCGATCCTGCCCAAAGCGCCCCTCACCGTAGCGGAGCTCTCCGAATCCGAGCTCCTGCAACGCATCTTCCCGCGCCTGCACTACGGCCAGGAACACAACCCGTCCCTGATCCTGGGCCCGGGCGACGACGCCGCGATCGTGGCAGCCCCGGACGGTCGGACAGTCTTCAGCATCGACACCCAGGTGGCCGACCAGGACTTCCGGCTCGAATGGAACAACGGCTACCGGACCACGGGCTATGACGTCGGCTGGAAGGCGGCCGCGCAAAACCTCAGTGACATCAACGCCATGGGGGCCCGCGCCACCTCCCTCGTCGTCAGCCTCACCATGCCCCCGGACACTCGGGTCGCCTGGGTCGAGGACTTCGCCGACGGACTCAGTGCCGGCATCCGGGAACTGGGCGCCCCGGACTGCGCCGTGGCCGGGGGAGACCTCGGCCGGGGCCGCGAACTGGCTGTCAGTGTGGCGATTCTCGGCACGCTCGACGGCGGCTCACCCGTGCTTCGCTCCGGCGCCCGCGCGGGGGACATTCTGGCGCTGGCGGGGACTGTGGGGCGCGCCGCGGCGGGTCTCGCACTGCTGGAATCGGCAATCCCGGTCGAGGCGCTGACCAAGTTGCAGCGCGCCCTGATGGACACCCAGTGCCGGCCCCTGCCGCCGCTGACGGGAGGACCGCTGGCCCGGGATTCCGGCGCCACGGCCATGATGGACATTTCCGACGGGCTGGTCCGCGACGGCAACCGGATGGCTTCCGCCAGCCACGCCGTCCTGAACCTGGACGCGTCGGTACTGGAGCAACTGGCGGTTCCGCTCCTGCCCGCCGCCGAACTGCTCGGCACGGATCCGATGACCTGGATCCTGGGCGGCGGCGAGGACCACGGACTGTTGGCCACATTCCCCCCAGGTCTTCAGCTGCCTCACGGTTTCACTGCGATAGGC
This sequence comes from Pseudarthrobacter ribosi, assembly GCF_055412865.1. NCBI lineage: Bacteria > Bacillati > Actinomycetota > Actinomycetes > Micrococcales > Micrococcaceae > Pseudarthrobacter > Pseudarthrobacter ribosi. Next base: position 31,510 of record NZ_JBVAYZ010000017.1, read on the forward strand.
TCGGTAGAAGCCCCTGCACCAACGGACAGCACGGGCGTCAAGATAGCGGGCAGGCCCGCTGACACTGTGGGATGGGATCACTTTGCAGACTAAAATTGCCGCCAACGCGCAAGCGATGAAGCGGTGGTTGAGCAAGGCAGAAACGACGCTTGGAAACCACAGCGACCGCCTGAACGCCATCAACATCTTCCCCGTCGCCGACGGGGACACCGGTACCAACCTCTACCTCACGGTGCGCGCCGCCGCCCAGGCACTCCACGGCCTTGACACCGCCGCAATACCGCAGATCACCGCGAATCCGCCCGTCCGTTCCGTTTCTCCGGCGGATCCAGCCCAGAACGACGTCGGCGCCATCCTGGCCCGGGCGGGCCTGGCCGCCATGGAGAAGGCCCGCGGCAACTCCGGCACGCTGTTCGCCGTTTTCCTGTGCGCCGCCGCCGAACCCCTCGCCGGCCACTCCCGGCTCAGCGCCCCGCTGCTGGCCGCCGCGCTGAACCGGGCCCAGCTCCGGGCCTGGTCCGCGTTGAGCGACCCGGTTCCCGGTACCATGCTCTCCGTGATGGAAGCCGCCGCCCGCGCCGCGGCCGCCGTGGATTCGGCGCACGACGGCGACGACAGCAACCACACCCTGGGCCTGGCCCTCGATGCCGCCGTGGAAGCCGCCCTCGCGGCCGTGGTGCGCACGGAGGACCAGCTGGAGGCGCTGCACGCCGCCCATGTGGTGGATGCCGGCGGCGTCGGGATGCTGCTGATCCTCGACTGCCTCCGCTCCGCCGTCCTCGGTGAGGAACTCCAAGACCAGCTTCTGGACGGCCTGCACGGCTACGACGTCCAGGACCCGCACATCCACGCCGGCATGCCGCGGGACGATGGCGTGGAAGTCATGTGCACCATCACTCTGTCACCGCTGGACGCCGCCATGATGCGCCAGCGGCTCGACGAAATGGGCGACTCCGTCATCATGAGCCAGGTCAGCGGGGCAGCCGACGCCTTCGGGGCCTACCGCTGGCGCGTCCACGTTCACGTGCCGCACGCCGGGCCCGCCGTGGCCCTGATCCGGTCGCTCGGCGAACCCTCGGACATCAGCGTCAGCGAGCTGGCCGTGCCGGAAGCCGAACCCCGCGACGCCGGTGACCGTGAACCCGCAGGACAGGTCCCCGACGGACATGAACGCTGACCTGGTCAACGCCGAACTGGGGCTGGACCTTGAACGCCGGATCGGCAAGCGCTCCGCGGCGGTCATCGAAAAACACCTCGGCATCACCACCGTCGGCGGTCTGCTGAACTACTTCCCCCGCCGCTACATGAACCGCGGTGAACTCACACCCATCAGCGAAGTTCCGCTCGACGAGGAAGTCACCCTCATTGCACGGGTGGTCAGCAGCAGCACCCGGTTTATGAAGACCCGCCGCGGCTCGCTGACCGACGTCGTGATCACCGACGACGCCGGCGCCGCGGCCCCCGGGACCGGGATGGGCGGCGGCACCCTGAAGGTGAGCTTCTTCAACGGCCACCGGGCCAAGGCCGAGCTGCAGCCGGGCCGCCGCGCCCTGTTCTCCGGAAAGATCACCCGCTACGCCGGCGCCCTCGGGCTGACCAACCCCGACTTCCAGCTGCTGGACAAGGACCCGGACATGCCCGGGATGGACCCGGAGAAGCTCGCCGCCATGCCCATCCCGGTGTACCCGGCCACCGCCAAGCTGACCAGCTGGTCCATCCAGAAGGTCGTCGAAACGCTGCTGGACACCGCGGACCTGGCCGCGGTGCCCGATCCGCTGCCGGAGGAGATCACGGCCCGGGAGAAGTTCGTGCCGGTCGCCGACGCCTACCGGCTCATCCACGCCCCGCACGGCCCCGCCGACTGGCAGCGCGCCCGGGACCGTTTCCGCTACCAGGAAGCCCTGGTGCTCCAGTCCGCCCTCGCCCGTCGCCGTGCCCAGCTCGCCGCCGAGGAGGCCACCGCCCGCCGTCCCGCGACGGCGGGGCTGCTGACCGCCTTTGACCGGCAGCTTCCGTTCACCCTGACCGCCGGCCAGGCCGCCGTCGGCAAGACACTGGCCGGGGAACTCGCCCAGGACTCGCCGATGAACCGTCTGCTCCAGGGCGAGGTCGGGTCCGGCAAGACCATCGTGGCCCTGCGCGCCATGCTCCAGGTGGTGGATGCCGGGGGACAGGCCGCCCTGCTGGCCCCCACCGAGGTGCTCGCCGCGCAGCATTTCGAATCGATCCGCCGCACCCTCGGGCCGCTGTCCCGCGACGGCATGCTGGGCGGTCTCGGTCCCGACGCGGTCCAGGTCACGCTGCTCACCGGTTCCATGCCCACCGCGGCCCGGAAACAGGCCATGCTGGACGCCGCCTCCGGAACCGCCGGGATCGTCATCGGCACTCACGCCCTGCTCAGCGACAACGTCTCCTTCTACGACCTGGGCCTGATCGTGGTCGACGAGCAGCACCGGTTCGGCGTCGAACAGCGCGATGTGCTCCGGTCGAAGGCCAGCAAGCCCCCACACCTGCTGGTCATGACCGCCACCCCCATCCCCCGGACCGTGGCCATGACCGTGTTCGGCGACCTCGAAACGTCCGTCCTCGACGAACTGCCGGCCGGCCGCGCACCGATCACCACCCATGTCGTCGGGCTCGCGGAGCACCCGGCGTGGGCCACGCGCATCTGGAGCCGCGCCCGGGAAGAGATCGACGCCGGCCACCAGGTGTACATCGTCTGTCCCAAAATCGGCTCGGACGACGACGGCGACTTCAGTCCCGGCGAGGCCGAACCGTCCGCCGCGGACCTGGACGGCGACAACGGGGCCCGCGAGCTGGCCTCCGTGACCGGTGTCGTCGAACTCCTGCGGGACGAACCGGCCCTGGCCGGTGTGCCCGTGGCGCCGCTGCACGGCCGGCTGGACCCGGTGCTCAAGTCCGAAACCATGGCCTCCTTCACCGCCAACCAGACCAAGCTCCTGGTCTCCACCACCGTGATCGAAGTGGGCGTGGACGTCCACAACGCCACCCTCATGGTGATCCTGGATGCGGACCGCTTCGGCATCTCGCAGCTCCACCAGCTCCGCGGCCGGGTGGGACGCGGCGGGCTGCCGGGCACCTGCCTGCTCGTCACCACTCTGGAACCCGGCCACCCGAGCCGCCGCCGGCTCGACGCCGTCGCGGCCACCACCGATGGCTTCGCACTCTCCCAGGAGGACCTCAAACTGCGCCGTGAGGGCGACATCCTGGGCGCCTCCCAGTCCGGCGGCCGGTCCACGCTGAAGCTGTTGCGGGTCCTTGAACACGAGGACGTGATCGCCCGGGCCCGGCAGGACGCCTGGCAGATCGTCGGCGGCGATCCGTCACTGGCCGCCCACCCCGTCCTCGCGGCGGCGATCGACGAATACCTCAATCCGGAAAAGGAGGCGTTCCTTGAACGCGGCTAACACCATCCATGCATCCAGGGCGGCCCGGCCATGAGCCGCATCATTGCCGGGGCCGCTGGTGGAACCACCCTGGTCAGCGTCCCGGGCTCGTTGACCCGGCCCACCACGGACCGGGTCAAGGAGGCCCTCTTCTCAAGGCTGGACGCCTTCGAGGTGATCGCGGACGCCCGGGTGCTGGATCTCTACGCGGGGTCCGGTTCACTTGGCGTGGAAAGCGCCAGCCGCGGCGCGCAGAGTGTGGACCTGGTGGAATCCGACGGCAAGGCCAGCGAGGTCTGCCAGCGCAACGCGGACCTCGTCAACACCGTCGCGCGGCGCAAGGTCGTCACCGTGAACCGCTCCAAGGTCGACTCGTTCCTGGACCGGACCCGGGAGGCCGTCCGCTGGGACCTCGTCTTCCTCGATCCGCCCTACCCGCTCGACGAACCGGCGCTGGGCGGGGTGCTGGCCAAGCTGCTCCCGCACCTGGCCGAGGGCGCCGTCGTCGTGGTGGAGCGCTCATCCCGTACCTCCGAGCCGTCCTGGCCCGATGGAATGGAACGGTTTGCGGAACGGAAGTACGGGGAGACAAAGCTCTGGTTCGCCGAACCCAGCGCGGAAGAGGGCCCGGACCTCGAGTTGGAGCAGGCGGCTGACACCGACGGTAGCTAGGCGCGACCGGTTACGGCGGGCCGGCGATCGTGATTAGCGCCTCGACGGTCTCCTCCAGCGGCTGCCTCGTGTCCAGCTCATGCGTTGACCCGGCGCGCAGCAGCGGCTCCACCTCGGCGATGTCGCGCAGTATCTTCGCCCGCTCGGCCGGGGACTTCCCGAAATCGTTGCCCGTCCGGGTGCGCAGGCGCTCGAGGATCACGCTGACGGGCGCGCTGAGGAGCACCACCGCGTCGAACCGGTCATAGAAGCGTCCCTGGTTGGCGACGGTACCCTGCACAAACAGGGGCCCGGGCCGCGGCCGGGACAGCAACCCGTCCATCAGGGGCTCGTGCCACAGCGGCTCGCCGCCGTCCCGTGTGATCCAGCCGCCGTCATCGGTGTCCACCGTCTCGAAACCGCGCCGCGCGAGTTCTGCCAGCACGGAGGTCTTGCCGGCGCCGGACATGCCGGTCAGGAGAAGGGCGACCATGGGACCTCAGCCGGACTGGTCCGAGAGCCCGTCGAGCCCGACGCCGGACAGCACCTTCGCGGGGTGTGGCCCGCGGGCGGTGAGTGCCGCCGTCCATACCGCCGGCCAGGGCCCCTGCGTTCCGGTCAGGATGATATTGCCCGGGTAGCGGCCGCTGAACATGCCTGCCTCGGCAAAGGCGGACACGTCGGCTACCGCCCGGCGCAGCGCGGCAACCTGGCTCCGGACCAGCGTGAGTCCGGGTTCGTCGCCCACGTTGACGATCAGCACGCCGCGGGGACTGAGTTTCGCTGCCGCCTCGCGGTAGAACCCGGTGCAGGCGATGTGCTCGGGGGCTTCCGGACCGGAGAAGATGTCAAGGATCACGACGTCGAAGCGCAGTTCCGGGGGCAGCTCGGCCAGGGCGTCCCGGGCGTCACCGATCAGCGGGTGCAGCTCCGTGCCTTCGGGCAGGGGGAGCTGCTGCAGCACAAAGTCCAGCAGTTCCCGTTCCAGCTCGACCGCGTACTGCACCGAGCCCGGGCGGGTGGCCTGGATGTAGCGCGCCAGGGTCAGCGCACCTGCGCCAAGATGCAGGGCCATGATGGGTTCGCCCCACGGTGCCGCAAGGTCCACCACGTGCCCGATCCGGCGCAGGTACTCGTAGAAGATGTCCGAGGGGTCCGCCAGGTTGACATGCGACTGTTCCGCCCCGCCGATGCTGAGCACAAAGCCGCCCTCGGTGAAGGCATCGGGCTCGATCGTGGCGTGCTGGCCGGTGGTGCGCAGGAAGCGCACGGCGGCGGGCGTGTCCGCCATCAGAGCCTGTCGCGGAGCGTCGCGAGCCGTTCGGCGGCTTCCTGCAGCACATCAATCCGTTTGCAGAACGCGAAGCGCAGCAGGCTCCGGGTGCGTTCGGCGCCTTCCGGGTGGCAGAACACCGGCACCGGAATGGCCGCGACGCCCACCAGGGCGGGCAGCCGGCGGGCCAGGTCGACGGCGTCGGAGATGCCAAGCGGCGCGGTGTCGACGTTGACGAAGTAGGTGCCCTGCGGCGTGAAGACATCCAGGCCCGCGGCCCGCAGCCCCTCGCTGAGGATGTCGCGTTTGAGCTGGAGCGTATCGGCGATGCCGGCATAGAACTCATCCGGCAGGCCCAGCCCGGCCGCGATGGCGCTCTGGAACGGGGTGCCGGAGCTGTAGCTCAGGAACTGCTTCACCGTGCGAGCGGCGGAGACCAAGTGCTCCGGTCCGCTCAGCCAGCCGATCTTCCAGCCGGTAAAGGAGAACGTCTTCCCCGCGGAGGAAATCGTCAGCGTGCGGTCCGCGGCGCCCGGCAGGGTGGCCACCGGGATGTGCCGGGCACCGAAGATGAGGTGTTCGTAGACCTCGTCGGTGATGATGATGGCGTCGTGTCGGACGGCGAGTTCGACGACGCGTTCCAGCACCTCGCGGGGGAACACCGCACCGGTGGGGTTGTGCGGGTTGTTGACCAGCACGACCTTCGTGCGGCTGCTGAACGCCGCTTCGAGGGCATCCAGGTCCGGCATGAAGTCAGGGGCCAGCAGCGGGGCGGTAACGTGGCGGGCGCCGGAGAGACCGATGATGGCCCCATAGGAGTCGTAAAACGGCTCGAAGGTGAGGACCTCATCGCCCGGACCGACGAGGGCGAGCAGCGAGGCAGCGATGGCCTCGGTGGCGCCGGTGGTGACGATGATCTCCGTCTGCGGGTCGGGTTCCAGGCCGTAGAAGCGCTCCTGGTGGAGGGAAATCGCCTCGCGCAGCTCAAGGATGCCCTTGCCGGGGGCGTACTGGTTGGCGCCGGCGGCGATGGCCGCCTGCGCGGCGGCCTTGATCTCCACCGGGCCGTCCTCGTCCGGGAAGCCCTGACCAAGGTTGATGGCGCCGGTCTGCAGTGCGAGGGTGGTCATTTCCTCGAAGATCGTGACGCCGAGCGTGCCGTCGGCGGAGAGCAGGTTGGCGCCGGTCGCGGTCCGCTGCCACGGTGACTGCATCGGGGAGCTCATCGGGTGCCCACCTTCTCGCCGCGGCCGGTGAACTTGTCCATGGTGGAGTAGATCCCGAAGACCTTCCCGAGATCCACGCCTCCGGACACGGTGAAAGGAATGCTCGATGCTGACATTTAGCCATGTTATCCCGGTCCGCGGCAGCAATACGGTAGGTTCGGAGCATGAGACGCGCCGTATGCCCTGGCTCCTTCGACCCCATCCACAACGGCCACCTGGAAGTCATCGCCAGGGCCGCCGGCCTCTTTGACGAGGTCATAGTGGGCGTCTCCACGAACTACGCCAAGAAATACCGCTTCACGCTCGAGGAACGCATCGACATGGCCCGGGAAACCCTGGCCTCCCTGCGCGGCATTGTGGTGGAGCCGGTGGGGGACGGGCTCCTCGCCGAGTACTGCCGGCAGCGGGGCGTGGACGCCATCGTTAAGGGGCTCCGTTCCTCCTCCGACTTTGACTACGAACTGCCGATGGCGACGATGAACCGCCAGCTCACCGGCGTCGAAACGGTCTTCCTGCCCGCCGAGGGCCACTACCTCCACCTGTCCTCCACCCTGATCAAGGAAGTGTTTACCCTGGGCGGCAACGTGTCCGAGTTCGTGCCCCGCTCGGTGCTGAAACGGCTGACCTCCGGCGAGCCGGTCCGGGATCAGCCGCGCAGAGGGTAGGCTTGATCGGTACTCGGCGGCCTGCTGCCGGTTGCGCGGCCCGAATTCAGAGCAGCTTGCGGTGAAAAACCGCAGGCGTGCCCCCGGTTTGAGTCCGTCCGGAAGATCAGGCTAAGATAGTACGTCGGTCATATGTTCAACAGGAGTTCTCATTAAACGAGATGCTAGTTCGCCCTTGGCGTTCGACGTCAAGGACCTCGGACGCAGTCCGGGAAGCATGCGGACGCTGACGGAACATGTACCCGCACCGGGTGATCTCGGTGTGGCACTCATTGGCGTGCAGGAAGGCTCGGATGTCGAGCTGGATCTGCGGCTTGAGGCCGTACACGAAGGAATTTTGGTATCAGGAATCGCAAACGTCGAAGTTACTGGCGAATGCGGCCGATGCCTGGATCCCCTTGCGTATGACCTAGAGGTCAATGTGCAAGAACTTTTCTTCTACGAGGACGCTGAGTTCTCGGACGAAGAAGACGAAGAAGAGCAACGTCGAGTCGAGCACGATCTGATCGATCTTGAGCCGGTGTTGCGGGACGCAGTTGTAACCATGCTGCCGTTCCAGCCGGTGTGCCGGGAAGACTGCCAGGGCCTTTGCTCCGAATGTGGAGTTCGCCTGGAAGACGAGCCGGGGCATCACCACGAGGTGGTAGATCCTCGCTGGGCTGCCCTAGCTGACTTGGCTAAGCCTGACCGGCAAAACTGATTTGTAAGTGTTGGACTAGAGAGAAATGAGTTAGCCGTGGCTGTCCCGAAGCGGAAAATGTCTCGCTCGAATACCCGCGCCCGCCGCTCCCAGTGGAAGGCAACCGCCCCCCACCTGGTGAAGACTGTCGAGAACGGCCAGGTCACGTACAGCCTGCCGCACCAGGCAAAGGTCGTTACCGACTCGGCTGGCACCGCGCTGTTCCTTGAATACAAGGGCCGCAAGGTCGCAGACGTCTAATCCGCCAACCGGCTGAATAAGATGTCTTCAACTGAAGAGCTTCTGAAGCGTCTCGGTGTCACTATTGACGCCGGGACGCTTCGTCTTGCGCTCACACACCGTTCCTACGCCTACGAAAACGGCGGCATCCCCACCAACGAACGCCTTGAGTTCCTGGGCGACTCCATTCTGGGGTTCTCGGTAACCGACGCGCTGTACCGTGACAACCCCACGCTGCCGGAAGGGGACCTGGCCAAGCGCCGCTCCGCCGTCGTCAGCACCCGGGCCCTGGCGGGGATCGGCCGCAGCATCGGTCTTGGCGATTACATCTACCTTGGGCAGGGCGAAAAGCTCACCGAGGGCAAAAACAAGGCCTCCATCCTTGCCGACACAATGGAGGCGCTGATCGGCGCCACCTATGTCTCCAACGACATCGAGACGGCGCGCCAGCTGGTCATGCGTCTGGTCGGGCCGCTGCTCAAGGACGCTGCCGCGCTCGGCGCAGGCACCGACTGGAAGACAAGCATCCAGGAATTGGCGGCCAGCCGGCAGCTCGGGACGATCAATTACGCCGTGGAGGGCTCCGGGCCGGACCACGCCCGGACCTTCGAGGCCATCCTGCGGATCGGCGGTAACGACTACGGCACCGGCTCGGGCAACTCCAAAAAGGAAGCCGAGCAGGAAGCTGCCGCGGACGCCTGGCGCAGGCTGTCGGCGCCGTCGGCTGCCGCGCCCGAAGCAGTGGCCCCCGTCGAAGCAGTGGCGCCCGAAGCGCAGCAGCTGCAGTCCCAGACCGGCACCTAGGCACGCTCCGTGCCCGAACTGCCCGAGGTCGAAGTCGTCCGCCGCGGCCTGGTGAGCTGGGTGCTGGGCCGGACCATCACCGCTGTCGACGTGGTGGATCCGCGCTCCGTCCGCCGGCACGCGTTGGGCCCGGAGGACTTCGCCGGCAACCTCGAGGGCGCCCGCGTCCTGGACGTGGTCCGCCGGGGGAAGTTCCTCTGGCTTCCGCTGGCGGACACTCCCGCCGCTGACCCCGCCGCCGGACCCGTTCAGCCCTCGGTGGCCCTGATGGCGCACCTGGGCATGTCCGGGCAACTGCTGATGCAGGATTCCTCCGTCGCGGACGAGAAGCATTTGAAGGTGCGGTTGCGGCTCAGCCCCGCCGACGGCATGCCGGAACAGCTCCGATTCGTGGACCAGCGTATCTTCGGCGGGCTCTTCCTCACTTCCCTGATCCCCACGGCCGATGGCGCTCCTGGCGGACTCGCCGAAACGCCGCTGCCGCTGATCGCCGAGGAAGCCGCCCACATCGCACGCGACCCGCTGGACCCGTATTTCTCCTTCGACGAGTTCTACCGCCGCCTGCGGACCCGCAAGACAGGTCTGAAACGCGCGCTGCTGGACCAGGGCCTCGTCTCGGGTATCGGCAACATCTACGCCGACGAGGCACTCTGGAAGGCCCGGCTGCACTTCGCCCGGCCGACCGACACGCTCCGGCGGGCCGAGGCCGGGCGTGTCCTCGACGCCGCGCGTGAGGTCATGACCGAGGCCCTGGCGGCCGGCGGCACCAGCTTCGACTCGCTCTATGTCAACGTCAACGGGGCCTCCGGCTATTTCGACCGCTCGCTCAACGCCTACGGCCGCGAGGGCAGGGAATGCAAACGCTGCGCCGCCGCGGGCCTGGCCAGCGTGATGCGGCGGGATAAGTTCATGAACCGTTCGTCCTACTGGTGCCCGGTCTGCCAGCCGCGGCCGCGCAACGGGCGCTGGTAGGGACTGTAGTGCTGGGCCAGCCTCGCCAGGCCCTCGTCAAGTGAGACGGCGGGGGTCCAATTGAGGAGTTCGCGGGTCTCGCGCTGGTCGAACCAGTGGGCGGTGGACAGCTGCTCAGCGAGGAATCTGGTCATTGGCGGCTCCCCTGCCCGGCCGGCGATGACCCACGCTTTCTCCGCCACCGATCCTGCGGCCCGCGCGAGCCTGCCCGGCACCCTCCACGACGGCGCAGGGACGTCGGCGGCGGCGCAGATGCCTGCCAGTAGTTCGCCGACCGGTCGGGGTTCGCCGTTGCTGACGACGAGCGCCCGGCCGTGGATGTGCTCCATGCGGTGCAGCGCGGCGACGATCGCCGCGGCGGCGTTGTCCACGAAGGTGGTGTCGATCAGGGCCGCCCCGGCGTCGAGAAGCGGCAGGCGGCCGCGGCCGGCGCGTTCTAGCACCCGTTCCACCAGCTGCGTGTCGCCGGGGCCCCAGACGATGTGCGGGCGCACCGCCGCGACGCGGATTTCCGGCGAGTCAGCGGCCAGCGCCAGCAGTTCGGCCTCGGCCTTGGTGCGGGAGTAGTTGCCGTGCGCGCGGGCCGGGTCCGCCGGCTCGGCACCCAGACCGGCGATGGCGGCCCCGGAGTTGGCCACCGACGGGGACGAGACGAACACCAGGTCCCGCACGCCGGCGCCGCGGGCCGCACGGAGCAGGCGGCGCGTGCCTTCGACGTTCACCTCGTTGAAGTCCGCAGCGCGGCCGGTGAAGGAGACTTTCGCGGCCAGGTGGATGACGCCCTCGGCGCCGGTGACGGCGCGACGGACGGCGTCATCGTCCGCGATGGACCCGGAGAGGTCCGCGGTGCCGTCGACGTCCGCGGGACGGCGCTGGAACGTGGTGACGGCGTGGCCCTGCTGGACCAGCACCCGTGCCACTTGCCGTCCGAGCAGGCCGCTGGCGCCGGTGACAAGGACCCTCACGGCGTGCCCGGACGGCCGCCGGTCAGGACCGCCGAGGCCCACCGGGACAGGCGGGTCCTGTCGATCTTGGCGTTGTGGCGGATGTCGGTCGGTTGGGAAGAGACAATGAGTACCGCGGCGACGCTGACGCCTGCCTGACGGGCCGCCTCGCGTACGCGCCCGGCGAGCTGCGGCGCGGCAGGGCCGGCCCGGCGGGCGGGAGGTACAGTCTCGACGACGGCGACGACGGCCTGCGTCCCGGACGGGCCGACCCCGACGACGGCGGCCAGCCCGACGTCGTCCAGTCGTTCGATGGCCTGCTCGGCGCCCACGGGCGTGACCACGGTCCCCGGTGCCGTTATGACGTGCGCGAGGCGTCCTTCCACCCAGAGCCGGCCCGCGGCGTCGAAGTGCCCGACGTCGCCGGTGCGGTGCCATCCGGCCGTGCGGACGCTCTGGCGCTGGGTCAGCCAGAGCCTGTCGTAGGCTTCCTTCACGTGCGGGGCGCTGACGAGGATCTCGCCGGTGACTCCCGCCTCTGTGACGGGGTCGTTCCCAGGTGCGGTGCCGTCCGTGGCGAGTGGGATAACGGCCATACGGGCGCCGTGCACCGGCCGGCCCACGCACACGCCGTTGCCAGCCCCGGCCACGGTTCCGGCGGCGGCGTCGGCCTCGGCGGCGCGGATCTGTTCGAGGCTGACGTCGGTGGCAGGCAGCGCCTCGGTCATCCCGTATGGGGTGTGCAGCGAGGCCCGGGGCAGCAGCCGCTGCACCTCTGCGAGCAGTGATTCGGGGACGGGCGCGCCGGCTGAGAGCAGCAGCTCCACGCGCCCCAGGGCCGCGTGTTCGGCCCGGCTCAGACCGCCCTGGGTCGCGAGTAGGTTGCGCAGCGCAGCGGGCGAGGCGAAGACCACGTTGGCATCGATGGCAGCGGCGGCGTCCGCCAGTGCGCGGGCCGTCAGGGTGCGGGGCGCGGTCACGTCCATGGCGGGCGTCACCGAGACGGCCCCCAGCGCCGGTCCCAGCAGGGCGAACGGCGCGAAGCCCGCCACCAGGCGTGCGCCCGGGCGGATGCCCAGTGTCGCGGCCACGGTATCCCGCATCGCCGCCAGCTGCCCGTGCGTGTAGAGCACGCCCTTGGCGGGACCGGTGGAGCCGGAGGTGAAGAGCACGGCGGCGTCGGCGTCCGGGTCCGGAGCCAAGGCCGCATCCCGGCAAGGGAGTTCCGTGCTGGCTCCGCGGCGGCGGAGGGCGACGAGGGAGGTATCCACGGCGAGAAGCCGGCGAGGGGCGGCCGGCAGGTCCCGGACACTGATGCGCCGTCCCGGCCAGCCGAGCACAGCTGCGGCGGCGAGGGCCTTGTCGATGCCGATGAGGAAATCCGGGGTGGCGCCCTTGACGGCGCGGTTCAGGCCGCGGGTGCCCAGGCCCGCGTCGGCCACGACGACCACCGCGCCGAGCCGCAGGCAGGCGTAGAGGACCACGGTCAGGTCCACGCCCGGCGGGATCATCAGGCTTACCCGGCTGCCGTGCCCTACACCGGCTTCCTGCAGGCCCGCCGCGAGGGCGGCGATGTTCCGTTCCAGCTCCTGCCAGCTGAGCGAGCGGGCGGCGCTACCGTCCGCTGCCATTTCCGCAACGGCGGTATCCCCGGCTGCGGGTCCCGCCGCCAGTGCGGTGAGCGGCGCCCAAAGGGGCGGAGGCCCGGTGCCGGGTTCCGCGTTCTCGGCCCCGTCCTCCAGCGTCGGGCCGTCGCGCAGGGTGTTCGCCCGCTGAAGGTTGCCGCCGCTGTCTCCGTCGCACTCGGCAAGCCACTCGAAGACGGGAGTGGCGATATCCCGGTCTTCCGCGACCAGGTGGCCGGCACCCTCGAAGCGGTGGACTTTTGCGTCGGGCAGCCGGCTGATGAGGTCCTTGAGGTACCGGTCGGAAAAGATCGGATCGCGCGGGCCCCAGAGCATCAAGGCCGGAATGCTCAGCCCGCGCACCCCTTCCGCGACGCGGCTGAGCGCCGGGAAGCTGGGATGGGTCGCGTCGGCGGGAATGTCCGCGACAAAGTTGCCCACGCCGGCGCGGCGGTCGGCGCCGCGGTAGGGGGCCATGAAGGCGCTGCGGACATCCGCGGCGAGCGGCGGGTGGGCCAGGGAATGCGTCACGCGCAGGAAGGTGTCCGACGTCGTCGTTCCCCAGCGGTGCACGGCCGGGTGCAGGGCAAGCCGCAGTGCCGGCGGGATGCGGGAGCCGGAGGGCTGGTGGACGGCGGTGTTGGTCAGCACGACGCCGGCGAGCTGCTGCGGATGTGCCACGGCCCAGCCGAGGCTGATCACGCCGCCCCAGTCGTGGCCGACGGTGACCACCGGCCCGCCCAGTCCGAGCGCGGCGGTGAGGTCGCCAAGGTCGTTAATCCGGTCCTCCAAGCGCCGGAACGTGCCGGTGCGCTCGGAGAAGCCCATATCCAGCTGGTCCACGGCCACCACGCGCCACGGATGCGCGGGGTCGGATCCGGCGGCCAGCAGGGTCCGCCACAGGTAGGACCACGTCGGGTTGCCGTGCACGCACAGCAGGGTGCCGGCAGGAGTCAGGCCGCGGCGCGTGAGCTGGGCAGCGTTATCGAGCAGGTGCCAGCGGCGCACGGTTCCGGGCTCATCCGCGGCGGAGGTGGACGCCACATCGATTTCGCGCGACCATTCCGGGTCGACGCCGGGCCAGTCGGCGGCTACCAAACGATTTCCACCATGGCGGTGTTCAGACCGGAACCGACACCCATGCACAGCACGCGGTCCCCGGTCGCGAGAGTCTGCGCTTCGGCCGCGAGGGTCATTGGGAGGGAGGCCGGACCCACATTGCCCCAGTGCGGGAAGGTGATCGGCACCTTGTCCGGGTCCAGGTCAATGGCGTTGATGATGGCCTGGGTATAGGCGTTGCTCACCTGGTGCGTGACGTAGCGGTCCATCGAGGCCCAGTCCCACTCCGGTTGGGCCTCGTGCCAGGCGTCGACCACGAGCTGCAGGCCGCCGTCGAGCAGGCCCTTGGTGTCGGTGGCCATGCCGTCGATGCCGCCCACGCACAGTTCATGGTGCTCGGTGCCGGCACGCATCACGCCGCCGAGGATGCGGTGCGCCCCTGGGTGCTGGTCAGCCGGGCCCAGGACGGCCGCAGCGGCTCCGGAGCCGAGGGTCAGTGTGGCGAACTCGCGGTTGAAGTCCTCGCGGGTCGTCTCGGGCCGCTGCAGCCGGGCCAGGGTGGCCTCCTGCGTTGCCTGGGCATCCTCACCGTTGACGATCATCGCGTACTTGATCTGGCCGGAGTCGATCATGTTGGCCGCCAGCGTCATGCCGTTGACGAATCCGAGGCAGGCGTTGGCCAGATCAAAATTCATGGCCGACGACGGCAGGCTGAGTCCGTGGTGGATCTTCACCGCGACGGACGGTTCGAGGTTGCGCCGCGTAACGGAGGTGTTGATCAGCAGGCCAATCTCGGACGCTTCGATGCCGGACTCGGCCAAAGCCTTTGCGCCGGCCTCGATGGCGGCGTCATCGAACGATGTCCCGGGGGCCCACCAGCGCCGGTGCGTGATGCCGGCGACCCGTTCGAGCAGCTTCGGGGGGACCCGCAGCCGCCGCAGGGTCGAAGCCAACCTGCGGTCGAAATCCATGGAACTCACGATCGTCGGAGCTTCGACACTGCTCACCGAAAGTAAGGCGGTGTTGCTGTGCCGGAATGTTGCGTTGCCTACCAAAATCAAGCCCCTGTTCACGTACGTCCTGCGCTCCGGCGGTTCACCGCACCCTCGAGCGAAAGCCCAAGAGCTTAACTATGCCCGGTGCAGGTCAGTTCCTGCATATTCTGCGGCAAAACCCGCGGCTTTGCACGGGTTCTGCGCGGACTTGTCGCGACACCGCAGTAGATTGGAAGTATCCGGGGCCGTCCCGAACACCCGCGTCCGTCCGAATCATGCTTTCGTCCAACAGCGGGCCCCAGTCCGCCGACCAGGAGAGCCGAAGCACCTTGCACCTCAAAAGTCTGACCGTCCGGGGATTCAAGTCCTTCGCTTCGGCGACGACATTCGAATTCGAACCGGGCGTCACCGCCGTGGTGGGCCCTAACGGTTCGGGCAAATCCAACGTCGTGGACGCGCTGGCCTGGGTCATGGGCGAACAGGGCGCCAAGACCCTGCGCGGCGGCAAGATGGAGGACGTGATCTTCGCGGGCACCTCCGGGCGGCCGCCGCTGGGACGGGCCCACGTCTCACTGACGATCGACAACAGCGACGGCGCCCTCCCGATCGAATACAGCGAGGTGACGATCTCGCGGACCTTGTTCCGGACCGGCGGCTCGGAGTACGCCATCAACGGCGCCGGCTGCCGGCTGCTCGATATCCAGGAGCTGCTCTCCGACTCCGGACTGGGCCGCGAGATGCACGTGATCGTCGGGCAGGGCCAGCTGGACAAGGTACTGCACGCCACCCCGGAGGACCGGCGCGGCTTCATTGAGGAGGCCGCCGGCATCCTCAAGCACCGCCGCCGCAAGGAAAAAACGGTCCGCAAACTCGAAGCCATGCAGGCCAACCTCGCCCGGCTCAGCGACCTCACCGGCGAAATCCGTCGGCAGCTCACGCCGCTGGGCAAGCAAGCCGAAGTGGCACGCCGGGCCCAGACCGTGCAGTTTGAGGTCCGTGACGCGCGTTCCCGCCTCCTCGCGGATGATCTGGTCCAGCTGCAGCAGGCCTTGGCGAAGGATGTTGCGGACGAGAGTGCGCTCAAGGCCCGCCGCGGCGTCGCCGGGCAGGAACTCGAACTCGGCAGGCAGCGGCAGGCCCGCCTCGAGCAACTCGCGGCCGAAGCCACGCCCAGGCTCAACGCCGCCCGCGACACCTGGTACCAGCTCTCCGCCGGACGGGAACGGCTGCGCTCACTGGGTTCGCTGGCCGAGGAACGCCGCCGGCTGCTCGGCGCCTCCGACAGCGTCCCCGATTCCGGCCGCGACCCGGAGCAGCTCGACCGGCAGGCCGCCCGCATCCGGGAGGAACAAGCCGGGCTGGAGCGCCAGATCGCGGACCGCCGCGGCGGTCTGGAGGCCGCCACCGCCGCCAAGCAGGACGCCGAAAACGCCGCCGCCGCCGAGGACCAGCGGCTCGCGTCACTGCTCCGCGCCGCCGCGGACCGCCGCGAAGGCCTGGCCAAACTGGCCGGACAGGTGGGGGCCGCACGCTCCCGGGTCGAATCCGCCCAGGCGGAACTCGGCCGGCTCCGGGAGTCCCTCAAGGCAGGGGAGGAACGCCGCCGGCAGGCCCACAGCGAGTTCACCGCCCTCGAATCCCAGGTGGCCGGCGTCGAGGACGGCGAGGAGAGACTCGACGCCGACTACGAGGATGCCAGTGCAGCCCTCGACGGCATCGTCGCCGAGATCGACGCGCTCACGGCGGCTGAACACGACGGCGAACGGGAGCGCGGCGCCCTGCTGGCCCGCCGCGATGCGCTCCAGCTCGGGCTCAACCGCAAGGACGGCTCGGACCACGTCCTCGGCGCCGGAATCCCCGGGGTGCTCGGAGCCTTCGCCTCCATGATCAAGGTGGAACCCGGTTTCGAAGCCGCCATTTCGGCGGCCCTGGGCGCCTCCTCCGATGCCATCGTGGTGCAGAACAGCGAAGCCGCGGCCACCGCCGTGCAGCGGCTGAAGGACGACGACGCCGGCCGGGCCGCCCTGCTGTTGGCCGCAGCAGTCGCCGACCACACCAGTGCCCGGCCCGCTGCCGGCGGGGAGCTCCCCGCCGGAGCCCGGTGGGCCTCGCAGCTCGTCACGGCATCCGGCACCGAGGAGGCCTCCCGGCTGCCGCTGTCCGGGCTGCTGGCGGGCATCGCCATCGTCGAGGGCCTGGACGCTGCGGCCGGACTGGTGGCGGCGCGCCCTGAACTGACCGCCGTGACACGGTCCGGCGACGTCCTGACCTCGCTGACAGTCAGTGGAGGCTCCGCGACGGCGCCCTCGCTGATCGAAGTGCAGGCCGCCGTCGACGAGGCCTCCTCCCGGCTGGCCGCGGTGACCGCCGGGCTGGAACGGCAGCGTTTCGCGCTCGCCGCCGCCCGGGCACGGCGCGCCACAGCACAGGACCGGGCCGATGCTGCCCTGGAGAAACTCCACGATTCGGATGCCCGGCTGGCGGCCGTCGCCGAACGCCTGGGACACCTGAACTCCGTGCTGCGCAGCGCCGTCGGCGAAAGCGAGCGGCTCGCCGCCGCCCTGGCCAAAGCCGAGGCCAACATCGTCAACGAACAGGTCGCGCTGGAGGCTGTCGCGGCACGGCTCGCCGCCGCCCAGGAAGCGCCGGCGGAGGAGGAACCCTCTCCGGAACACCGGGATGCCCTCGCGCTGGCCGCGTCCCTGGCGCGCAACGCAGAAATGGAGGCCCGGCTCGGCCTGCGCAGCGCCGAGGAACAGCTCTCGGCCACCCGCAACCGGGCGTTGTCGCTGGAACGAGCCGCCGCCACGGAGCGGCGCGCCCGCGAGGAAGCAGCCGAACGGGCCCGCCGCCGCAGGCTTCAGGCCAAACGCGCCGCGGCCGTCTCCGCCGCCGTCGCCCAGGTGGTTGGCTTCCTCGACGTGTCCGTGGAACTCGCCCGGCAGGAGCGGGACAGCGCCGAGGAACGCAAGGAACAGATGGACGGCGAGCTGGCCGCCCTGCGCAGCAGCAACGATGCCCTCGCCCGCGAACTGGCCGAACTGACCGATTCGGTGCACCGCGATGAACTGGCCCGCGCCCAGCAGCGCCTCCGGATCGAAGCCCTTGAGGCCAGGAGTGTCGAGGAGCTGGGACTGACCGCCGACCAACTGGTCGCAGATTTCGGACCGGACCAGCCCGTTCCCGTGCCCGCCGCGGAATCGGCGGACAAATGGGCTGCCCTGCGCGCCCCGGTGGACGGGGACGGCCGCGAGATCGTGGCCGGCAAACCCTTTGTCCGCGAGGAGCAGGAGAAACGGCTCAAGCGGGCCGAACGGGACCTGTCGGCCCTGGGCCGGGTCAACCCCCTGGCGCTGGAGGAATTCGCAGCCCTTGAGGAACGCCACCAGTTCCTCAGCACCCAGCTCGAAGACCTCAAGTCCAGCCGCAGGGACCTGCTGGACATCATCAAGGAAGTCGATGAGCGCGTCCAAAAGGTCTTCGCCGAGGCGTTCGAGGACACCTCGGCGCAGTTCGTCCGGATCTTCGCCCGGCTGTTCCCCGGCGGCGAGGGCCGCCTGGTCCTCACCGACCCCGCTGACTTGCTCACCACCGGCATCGAAGTCGAGGCGCGCCCGGCCGGCAAGAAGATCAAGCGGCTCTCGCTGCTCTCGGGCGGCGAACGGTCGCTGACCGCGGTGGCCCTGCTCGTGGCGATCTTCAAGGCCCGGCCCTCACCGTTCTATGTCATGGACGAGGTGGAAGCAGCCCTGGACGACACCAACCTGGGCCGGCTCATCACGATCTTCGAGGAGCTGCGCGAATCCAGCCAGCTGATCATCATCACGCACCAGAAGCGCACCATGGAAGTTGCCGACGCCCTGTATGGCGTCACGATGCGCGGCGACGGCGTCTCCACCGTTATCAGCCAGCGTCTCGGCGCCCAGATCTGAGGCACGTCCGCAGCACTTTTAGGGTTCCGCGCCGGCTTTCCGGTTTGTGAGAAGCTAGGGGAGTGAACGACATCCTCCCCATTCTTCTGCCCATTCTCGCCGCCCTGGTGGTCCTCGGTGCACTCATTCCGGTCCTGATGAAGACCCGGAAGAACATCACCAACTACCCCGGAAAGCGTGACGAGAACGATCCAGTGGCTCCCGGTGCCGGCGGCGGAACACTTCTTGAGGACCGCCCGGCGCCGACGCGCGAACGCCAGACACCGGAGTCCGTCGGCCCCGAGGGACCGGCAACAGTCGAAGTCCCGGATGACGTGGCCGGCCTCGAAACCGTTCCGGTCGAAACGCCGCTGCCGGTGGCCGGCCGCCTGATCCGGCTGCGCGAACGCCTCGTCCGGTCCAACAACATCCTCGGCAAGGGCCTGCTGGCACTGCTGTCCGCGGACAAGATCGATGAAAACGTCTGGGACGAAGTGGAGGAAGTCCTCCTGCTCGCCGACCTCGGCACCGAGCCGACCCTGCAGCTCGTGGACGCGCTCCGCGAACGCGTCAAGGTGCTCGGGACCCGCTCCCCGGAGCAGGTCAAAGCCCTGCTGCGCGAGGAACTCATCAAGCTGGTCGACCCGACGATGGACCGCAGCCTGCGGGTCGAACGGCACGCCGACAAACCCGCCGTCGTGCTGGTCGTGGGCGTCAATGGCGTCGGCAAAACCACCACGGTGGGCAAGCTCGCCCGTGTGCTCGTCGCCGAGGACAAGGACGTGCTGCTCGGTGCGGCCGACACCTTCCGCGCCGCTGCCGCCGAGCAGCTCGCCACCTGGGGCCAGCGCGTCGGCGTCGCCACGGTGAAGTCCGACGTCGACGGTGCGGACCCGGCGTCTGTCGCCTATGAAGCGGTCAAGGCCGGCATCGACCAGGAAGTCGACGTCGTGATGATCGACACCGCCGGGCGCCTGCAGAACAAGGTAGGCCTGATGGACGAGCTCAGCAAGGTCAAGCGCGTCATCGAGAAGCTCGCCGAGGTGGACGAGGTGCTTCTGGTCCTCGACGCCACGACCGGACAGAACGGCCTGAACCAGGCCCGGGTCTTCGCCGAGGTAGTGAACATCACCGGCATCGTCCTGACCAAGCTGGACGGCACGGCCAAGGGCGGCATCGTGGTGGCCATCCAGAAGTCGCTCGGCGTCCCGGTCAAGCTGATCGGCCTCGGCGAAGGGGCGGACGACCTCGCCCCGTTCGACGCCGAGAGCTTCGTCGACGCCATCCTGAACTAGACCCACCGCAGTAACGCCTTAAACCCGACTGGCTCCCAGCCGGTGCCGCCCGGACTTACCGGAACGTCACCAACTGGGAGCCAGCTGTGTGTGGGCTGCCTAGTGCTTGAAGTTCAACACGGTCACCGTGCCGGCCGTCAGCTTGAACGTCTGCGTCTGTGAACCGTAGGTGAAACCCTCAACCGTGGCACGGTCCGCGAGCGGAATCGGTTCGGACTTGGCGCCGTCGATCACCGTGCTGTCCTCGGCCCCGTAGCTGGGCCCGGTCATTTGGGTCATGGTTCCGGTCAGTGCCCGCGCGGGCAGCTTGACCGTGACTTCGGTCTGTGCCGCCTTCTCGGGGTCGTTCTCGTTGACCAGGACAACGGTGGTGCTGCCGTCGGCGTTCCGCAGGGCGTAGCTGAACATCAAGCCGCCGCCCTTCGCATCCAGCTTCAGGAACTTGCCGCCCTCCATCTCGGCGACCATGGAGACGCCGAAAAAGTTGGCCCGGCCGGAAACCTCGCCGTTCGGCTTGAGGTAGGGGCCGCCGCTGCAGATAACTGACATGGGCGGACCGCCCTTGCAGGTCAGCAGCGAGCTGTGGAAGCCGATCCGCGTGATGCCAAGCTGTGCGGCGTTCAGCGCGTAGTCCGCCGTCCAAAGGGCGGAGGCGTGGGTGCGGGAGGTCTCATTGGATCCGGGGCAGGCCGCGATTCCCGTCTCGGGAAGCCAGGTTTCAATGCCCGCATCATTCCCGGCCTTCAGCGCCGCCTTCTGATAGTCCTCGGCCCGGACGTGTACCTGCGCGTTCATCAGGTTCGCCAGGGTCGGCGAGGCCAGCGGGTCCGCTTGTCCGTCGCAGCTATGCATCGGGTAATTGTGGAAGGACAGGATCTTCTTCTGCGCGATGTCTGCATCGATAAACGGCTGCCACCATTTCTGGTCGTAGGCGCCCGGGCCGGAGATAGGCACGTTCGGGGCCACGGCGTTGATCGCGTTCGCGTAGGCCTTGAGTTCCTCCACGTACTGCCCGGTGCTGTAGCCACCCGGCCGGACACCGTTGCTCCCGTAGCCGTTGGGCTCGTTGCCGACCGTGATGCTCAGCAGCCGCGGGCCGAAGATCTCCGCCGCGTGCTTGGCCATGTCCGCGGCACGGGTCGGGTCGTAGTGCCCCAGGTCCACGGTGAGGCTGACGGTTGCATCGGAAGCCTCCAGCAGGGTGTTCAGCCGCGCCAGATCCGCCGGGCCGACAGCCCTGACCGGGTGTGCCTTGTCTCCGCTGTATCCGGTGGCCGGGACGGCCTCGTTGCTCGACGTCCAGAAGAAGCGGCGGTCAACCGCGTTGCCTCCGAAACGGAGCACCGGCTGGTCGGCTTCCTGCAGCAGTTTCACCGTCGAGGCGTTGCTGCTGCTCAGGGCGGGATCGGCGAGGTCGGTGGCTTCGAGTGAGATGCCGACCAGGCCCTTGGTCAGCGACGTGCCCACCGGATCCTGCGAAACATTCACATCGAGCGGTTCCACCGCTTCCAGGGGTGAGCCGGCGGGCGGGCCCGGCTGCTTATAGGACGTGACGGCCGGGGCTGGAGGCAGGGCCGCCTCCGGCGCGGCCGAGGTGGGCGCCGGGCTCCCGGCGGGGGCCACCGTGTCTCCTCCGGTACCCGGCCGGAGGAAAAACACCAGCGACGCGAGCACGGCAATGACCGCGAGCACCGAGATCACGACGGCGGGACGGAGGTTCCTGCGCTTTGCCCCGGCCACGTCCTCCGGTCTGTCATTGGCGGTGGGTTCGGGCGAACGTTCAGTGGGTGGCATGTAAAGACTTCTCCAGCTTCTGGGTGGGATCTCCCAACAGCCTAACGAAGTCCGCCGGTGCCGTTCGACGCGGTCCGGGCGGACGGGCACGCCCGGGCGAGGTCAGGCGCCGCGGCGGGCCTCCGGCCGGTGGAAGGTCTCCCGGGCCAGCAGCCAGCCAGCTGCGGCCGCTACGAGGACGCCGCCGGTGACGCCGAAGGCCCAGCCATAGCCCAGCCGGTCTGCGAGGAGCCCGGCAAGGACCGGTCCGATGATCGCCCCGCTGTCCGCGGTCATCTGGAAGATGGCCAGGACCCGCCCGCCGGAGCGCTCGTTGCCGATCACGTCGGCCATGGCTGCCTGCTGCGCGGGACCGAGCAGCCCTGAACCGATGCCGGCGACAGCTGTCGCCACAAGGAACCACAGCAGCTCGTGCGTGAAGCCGATGGCTGCCGTTGCGGTTCCGGTGACCAGCAGTCCGGAAACCATCATGGGTTTCCGGCCCAGGCTGTCCGCCAGTTTGCCGGAGAATGTCAGCGCCACCGCGTTGGCTGCGGCGAACATGGCCAGAGCCCAGCCCGCCGATTCGGGTCCCGCGTTCAGGGCGGCGACGGCGAAGAGCGGCACCGTGGCCATCCGCACCCCGAAGGTCGCCCAGCCGTTGGCGAAGCTGGAGAACAGCCCTGCCCGGTACGCGCTGTCGCGCAGTGCCTCGCGCAGCTCCATCGCCGGCGCCGTGCTCCCGTCCGGGCGCGACGCCGCCGGCACGTGGCTTAGCTGGGTCTGCACCACGAGGGCGGCCAGGACCAGGGCAGCCGCGTAGACGAGGAACGGCACCCGCAGGCCAAAGCCGGCCAGCAGCCCACCCACGACCGGCCCGCACACATTTCCAATGAGGAACGCCGAGGCATAAGCCCCGGAGACCCGTCCGCGGCTCTCGGGGGGCGCCAGCCGGACCACCAGGGCCATCGACGCCACCGTGAACATCACCGAGCCGGCCCCGCCAAGACCGCGGAAGATCAGGAGCTGCCAGTAGTCCTGGGCGAAAGCACACGCCGCCGTGGACGCCGCAACAATCAACAGCCCGCCCACGTAGACCGGCCGTTCACCGAGCCGCACAATCAGCGCGCCTCCCGCGGGAGCAAACACGAGCCGCATGAACGCGAAGATGCTCACGATCACGGCAGCCGCCGTGGCACCGACGTCGAAGGTGGTGGCGAACTGGGGGAGGACCGGTGCCACGAGACCGAAACCGAGGGCGATGAGGAAGGCAGCGACCAACATCACCTTGATGTCCCGGGGCAGCACCGCCTTGCCGTGGGTCCGGGCACCGGCCTGCGGCAGGGATCCCGTGGGGCGGGGGGTCTTACTCATGGCGATGGCTTCCTGGCGGTACGGGCGGGGCAGAGCGGATGTTGGAACGCGTGAAACATAACCGTAACAAGAAGGAATCGCACCATTTACTTCCGGGAGGTTCTTGTAACAACCCGGCAATCTAAATCCTCCGCCGGCGAAACACGCCAACGACAAACTCTTCTTAGAACGCAAACCGCGTTGAGGCACGCGGAGAACTCCGCAACATTTTTTAGATCGCATCTAAGCAAGGGAGGACGTGCACCATGGAACTTACCGCAGGTCACGTATGGCTGATGGTGGCAGCAGCACTCGTGCTGTTCATGACACCAGGACTCGCATTTTTCTACGGCGGCATGACGCGCGCCAAAGCCGCACTGAACATGATGATGATGAGTTTCATCTCCATCGGCATGGTCGGTGTGGTCTGGGTGCTCTGGGGCGCTTCGATGAGCTCCGGCGAGGGCTTCATGCAGATGGTCGGAAACCCGTTCGCCACCTTCGGGCTGGAGGGCATCGACACTCCTGACGGACTCATCAAGGTCGGCTACGGTGCCACCTTCGCCATTATCACCGTCGCCCTGATCAGCGGCGCGATCGCCGACCGCGCCAAGTTCGGCGCCTGGACGGTGTTCGTCCCGGTCTGGGTCACCCTGGTGTACTGCCCGTTGGCCTACATGGTCTGGGGCGGCGGGCTGTTCGGCCCGGAAGGCGCCATCGGCCAGGCCCTCGGCCCGGCAATTGACTTCGCCGGCGGCACGGTTGTCCACATTAACGCCGGTGTTGCCGCGTTGGTCCTCGTGCTGATCATCGGCAACCGCAAGGGCTTCGGCAAGGACCCCAACCACCGCCCGCACAACATCCCGTTCGTCATGCTCGGTGCTGCGATCCTGTGGTTCGGCTGGTTCGGCTTCAACGGCGGCGCAGCGACAACGGCAGAACAGGGCGGCCTGATCTGGGTCAACACCCTCGCGGCCCCCGCCGCGGCAATGCTCGGCTGGCTCATCACCGAGCGTATCCGCGACGGCCACCCGACCTCGCTCGGTGCCGCCTCCGGTGTGGTTGCCGGCCTCGTCGCCATCACCCCGGCCTGCGCCAACGTCAGCCCGATCGGCGCCCTGTGCCTCGGCCTGGTTGCGGGTGCGGCGTCCGCCCTGGCCGTCGGACTCAAGTTCCGCTGGGGCTTTGACGACTCGCTCGACGTCGTCGGTGTCCACCTCGTCTCGGGCATCATCGGCACCGTGGCGCTGGGCTTCATCGCCCTCCCGGCCGACGGTGTTGGCGGCGGCCTGTTCTACGGCGGCGGACTCACCCAGCTGTGGGCCCAGCTCGCAGCGGCCGGTACTGCCATCGCCTACTCCGCAGTGATGACCGCACTCATCGCCTTCGCCATCCACAAGACCATGGGCTTCCGGGTTTCCCAGGAGCAGGAAGTCGTGGGCGTGGACCTCAGCCTGCACGCCGAAACGGCTTACGAATTCGGCGTCAGCGGCCACGGCGGAAGCTTCACCCCGCTGCACGAACTCATCACCGGCAAGGCCCAGGCCGAAGCCGGGGCGGCCCCGGCTGCCGAGACCGTGGACGCGACGTCCAACGGCAAGAAGACCGCAGCGCCAGGTAAGGAAAGTGTGGAGGCATGAAACTGATCACAGCAATCGTCCGGCCCGAAAAGCTCGACACCATCCGCGAGGGCCTTGAGGCCTACGGAGTACAGGGCCTGACCGTCAGCGCGGCCAGCGGCTACGGCCGGCAGCGGGGCTACACCGAGGTGTACCGCGGCGCCGAGTACAACGTGGACCTGCTGCCCAAGATCCGGGTAGAGGTCCTGGCCACCGACGAACAGGCGGACGACATCCTCGATGTCATTATCGCCAGCTCGAACACCGGCCGGGCCGGTGACGGCAAGGTCTGGACGATGGATGTGTTCGAAGCAGTGCGGGTCCGCACCGGAGAACGCGGCTCGGCGGCTATCTAGCCAGCAGCCTCAGTCAACACAGCGGGCCGGGAACCTGAAAAGGTACCCGGCCCGCTTTTGTGCGTCTGACCGCCTCAACTGACGGCGACGCCGGTCAGGCCCGCCAGCCTTCCGGCCCGGCGCTCCCGGCGGTGTACTCCTCCAGCGGTGCGCTGTCCCGGGCCCAGGCCTTGAGGACGGGCTCCAGGATCCGCCAGCAGTCTTCCGCGGTGTCGGCGCGGACGGAGAGCAGGGGATCGCCGGTCAGGACACCCTCCAGGACCTCCCCGTACGGCAGCAGCTCGGACCCGCTGAGCTCGGCCTTAAGGGTGGCGCGGTCCAGGCTGAGGACATCGCCGGGGCCGTTCACATCGACGTCGAACTGCAGGGTGTCCGGACCGAAGCCGATCCGCAACTGGTTGGGGGAGTCCACCCCGGTGAATCCCTTGGGCAGGTGCGGCACCGGGCGGAAAGTCACCACGGCCTCCTTGCGTTTGATGCCCAGGGCCTTTCCGGAGCGAAGGATGAAGGGGACGCCCTGCCAGCGCCAGTTGTCGATCAGCACTTCCACCTCGGCGAGCGTTTCGGTGCCCCGGGCCGGGTCGACGCCGTCCTCCCCGGCGTAGTCCGGGACCTTCCGGCCGTCAAGCGCTCCCGTTGTGTACCTGGCGCGTCGTGTGCTCTTGGCGTAGGGCGCCTTGACGCTGCTGGCCCGCAGCACCGTGGCCACGGCGTCGCGGAGGTCCCGCTCGTCCACCGAGGCAGGCGGTTCGAGCGCCAGCAGCGCCATGATCTGCAACAGATGGCTCTGGATCATGTCGCGCAGGGCGCCGGCGCCGTCGTAGTAGCGGGCGCGGCCCTCCAGCGCGAGGTCCTCGTCAAAGACAATCTCGACCTTTTCGATGTGCTCGCGGTTCCACACCGGCTCCAGGAAGGTGTTGGCGAAGCGCAGCCCCAGGATGTTCAGCACCGTCGCCTTGCCCAGGAAATGGTCCACCCGGTGGATGTGGTCCTCCGGGACCAGGGCCGACAGGGTTTTATTCAGGTGCCGGGCGGACTCCTCGCTGGAACCGAACGGCTTCTCCATGACCAGCCGGGTCCCTGCCGGCACCTGGCCGGGGGTGAGCGCCTCGCAGGCCAGCTGGCTGACGCGCGGCGGCAGCGCGAAGTAGATGGCCACGGGCCCCTCCAGCCGGGCCAGCAGGCCGGCCAGCTCCCCGTCGGACGTGACGTCGAGCTGGTGGTACACGGTGGTGTCGCGGATCCGTTTCAGCTCCCGCCGGCCGGAGGCCTCGGCCTGGGAACTGGCGTCGGCGAAGGACGCCTCGATGCGCTCCAGCCACTTCCCGGGGGTCCAGGCATCCGAGCCGGCGCCTACCAGGGTGAGGCCGTCGGCGCGTCCCCGGGACACGAGCCGGGCCAGGCCCGGCAGCAGGAGCCTGCCGGTGAGGTCGCCCGAGGCGCCGAGGATGAGCAGGGTTTTTATGGTTGTTTGGCTGGTCACCTAAGTCAGCATGCCATCTTGGAGGCGCGTCTTGGTACCCTAGATAGTCGAGTCCCGTTGTCGAGGCAGTTCGTTCCGGCGAACATCAGTCGCGACGCTGGCGTGCCGGACCGGCCGCCATCTGTAGATCCACTGAAAGAAGTGCACGGCGCGTGTTCAATTCACTCTCTGACCGGTTGACAGCAACCTTCAAGAATCTCCGTGGCAAGGGCCGCCTGACCGAGGCGGACGTTGACGCCACGGTCCGCGAAATCCGGCGCGCCCTTCTCGACGCCGACGTCGCCGTTCCGGTCGTCCGGGAATTCACGGCACGGGTGCGCGAACGGGCCCTCGGTGCCGAGGTTTCGGCCGCCCTGAACCCGGGCCAGCAGATCGTGAAGATCGTCAACGAGGAGCTCGTCGAGATCCTCGGCGGCGAGACCCGCAGGATCCGGCTGGCCAAGACCGGGCCAACCATCATCATGCTCGCCGGCCTGCAGGGTGCCGGCAAAACCACCCTGGCGGGCAAGCTCTCCAAGCACCTCAAGTCGCAGGGCCACAGCCCCCTCCTGGTGGCCTGCGACCTGCAGCGTCCCAATGCCGTGACCCAGCTCCAGGTTGTCGGCAAACGCGCCGGGGTGCCGGTCTTTGCCCCGCACCCGGGTGCCACCTCCACGGAACTGGACCACCCGGCCGGCGATCCGGTCTCGGTTGCCCGTGCCGGCGTCGAGGAAGCCCGCCGCACCCTGCACGACGTCGTAATCGTTGACACCGCCGGCCGGACCGGCGTGGACGCCGAGATGATGGAACAGGCGCGCCAGATCCGCCGCGCCATTGTTCCGAACGAAGTGCTGTTCGTGGTCGACGCCATGATCGGCCAGGACGCCGTCAACACGGCGATGGCCTTCGACGAGGGCGTCAACTTCACCGGCATCGTGCTCTCCAAGCTTGACGGCGACATGCGCGGCGGCGCCGCACTGTCCGTCGCCTCGGTCACTGGCAAGCCCGTGATGTTCGCGTCCACCGGCGAAGGCCTGGATGACTTCGAGCTCTTCCACCCGGACCGGATGGCCTCGCGCATCCTCGACCTCGGTGACGTGCTCACCCTGATCGAGCAGGCGGAGAAGTCCTGGGACAAGGACGAAGCTGCCCGGATGGCGCAGAAGTTCGCCGACCAGGAAGACTTCACACTCGACGACTTCCTCGCCCAGATGCAGCAGATCCGCAACATGGGCTCCATGAAGAAGATGCTCATGATGATGCCCGGAGCGCAGAACATCCGGCAGCAGCTCGAGCAGTTCGACGAGCGTGAGATCGACCGCGTCGAGGCGATCGTGCGGTCCATGACGCCGCATGAACGCGTCGCCCCTAAAATCATCAACGGTTCCCGCCGGGCCCGGATTGCCCGCGGCTCCGGTGTTCACGTCTCCGAGGTCAACGGCCTGCTGGAACGCTTTAGTCAGGCCCAGAAGATGATGAAGAAGATGGCTGCCGGCGGCGGCATGCCCGGGATGCCGGGGATGCCCGGCATGGGCGGCGGCGGGGCCCGCAAGGGCGCCAAGAGCGCACCCAAGAAGAAGGCCCGCTCCGGCAACCCGGCGAAGGCCGCGCAGGAGCTCAAGGAGGCCCAGGCCCGTCGGGCCGAAGGTGCCAAGGCCCTCCCGACCGGCGCCGCGTTCGGCCAGCAGGGCGGCGACTTCGATCCCTCCCAGCTGAACCTGCCCAAGGGCTTTGACAAGTTCCTCGGTGGCGGCAAATAGGCCCCTGCCGGCTGAGATGTCGCCGGCCCGTTACCGGTGCCGGTGTCATAGGGTTGGACCATGTACAAGCCGCGCGTAGTCTTCGTCCACGGGGCGGGCAGCTTCGGTGCTGCCGCGTGGCCGAAACAGCACGGAATGGCGCTGGACTACGACGCGCTGTTCCTGCGCCGCCATGGGTATGACCCCGTCGATGAGCCGCTGGAAACGGACTTCGCCGCCGACGCGGCGATCGTCCTTCGTGCGCTGGCCGACGACGGCCGCGGCATGGCCGGCGGCCACGTCGTCGCCCACTCGCAGGGTGCCATCGCCGCGATGATGGCCGGCGTCGAACGCCCGGACCTGGTGCAGTCGCTGACCCTGGTGGAGCCGGCCTGCCTCTCGCTCACCGCGGAGCTCCCGGCGACGGCGGCGCACCGAGCCCTGATGCAGCCGCTCTTCGAGGTCCGCCACCACCTGAGCGATGAGGATTTCCACCGCGAATTCGTCCGCCGGGTGTTCGCAGCCCACACGCCGGCCCAGGCGACCCTCGGCGCCCCCAGCCCGGAAGACCAGCGGGAGGCTCGCCGCCTGCGCCTGCAGGTTCCGCCCTGGGAAGCCCCGCTGCAGATTGTCCCCGGCGTCCCCACGCTGGTCCTGACCGGCGGCTGGGAACCGCTCTACGAAGAGATCGCGGGCTACCTGCGGGAGACCGGCGCCGTGCACCGCACCGCGCCGGGAGGGCACCGGCCCCAGGATGCGGCTGAGGGAAACCGGATCATCCGGGCGTTCATCGCCGACGTCGGCCGGCAGCAGCACGCCCACGCCTCCTAGCCGGCGGCGGCTCCGCCGACGGCAGGCGCCGGCAGGTAGACCTTGCCGCCCGAGGCGATGAACTCGTTGCTCTTTTCCCGCATTCCGGCCGCCAGCGCGGCCTGCGCATCCGCTGGGCCGTATTCGTCCCGGATGTCCTGGCTGATCCGCATGGAGCAGAATTTGGGTCCGCACATCGAGCAGAAATGTGCCGTTTTGGCCGACTCCGCGGGGAGCGTCTCATCGTGGAACGCCTCGGCCGTCACCGGGTCCAGGGACAGCGCGAACTGGTCCCGCCAGCGGAACTCAAACCGTGCCTTGGACAGGGCGTCGTCGCGTTCATGGGCCCTGGCGTGGCCCTTGGCGAGATCCGCGGCGTGGGCAGCGATCTTGTAGGTGATCACACCGGTCTTTACGTCATCCTTGTTCGGCAGCCCGAGGTGTTCCTTGGGGGTGACGTAGCAGAGCATGGCGGTGCCGTAGCGGGCGATCTCGGTGGCGCCGATCGCCGAGGTGATGTGGTCGTAGCCGGGTGCGATATCGGTGACCAGCGGCCCCAGCGTGTAGAACGGGGCTCCCTTGCAGAGTTCCTGCTGGCGCTCGACGTTTTCCCGGACCAGGTGGAACGGCACGTGTCCGGGCCCCTCCACCATGACCTGGACATCGAAAGCCCAGGCCCGCTGCGTGAGCTCGGCCAGGGTGTCCAGTTCGGCGAACTGCGCCGCGTCGTTGGCATCCGCCGTCGCGCCGGGCCGCAGCCCGTCACCCAGCGAGAACGCGACGTCGTAGCGGGCGAAGATTCCGCACAGTTCGTCGAAGTGGGTGTAGAGGAAGTTCTCCTGGTGGTGCGCCAGGCACCAGCCGGCCATGATCGCTCCGCCGCGGGACACGATGCCGGTGACCCGGCCGGCGGTCAGCGGCACGTAGCGCAGCAGCACTCCGGCGTGGATGGTCATGTAGTCCACGCCCTGCTCGCACTGCTCGATCACGGTGTCCCGGAAGATCTCCCACGTCAGGGCGTTGGCCTCGCCGTTGACCTTTTCCAGCGCCTGGTAGATCGGGACGGTGCCGATCGGCACGGGGGAGTTGCGGATGATCCACTCGCGGGTGGTGTGGATGTCGTCCCCGGTGGAGAGGTCCATGACGGTATCCGCGCCCCATTGGGTGGCCCATTGAAGCTTGTCGACTTCCTCCGCGATGGAGCTGGTCACCGCCGAGTTGCCGATGTTGGCATTGATTTTCACCAGGAACGCCTTGCCGATGATCATCGGTTCGGATTCGGGGTGGTTGACGTTGCTGGGGATGATGGCGCGGCCTGCGGCGACTTCGGAGCGGACCAGTTCGACGTCGCAGTTCTCGCGCAGCGCGACGAACCGCATCTCCTGGGTGATCACCCCGTCCCGCGCGTACCGCATCTGCGTGACCGTCCTGCCGTCGACGGCGCGGCGCGGCACCGGCCGGGCGCCCCGCCATTCGGCCGACGCTGCGCCGCGGCGCACTGCCGACCTGCCGTCATCGAGCAGCTCCCGGCCCCGGCCCTCGTAGGGTTCGGTGTCCCCTCTGGCGGCAATCCAGGGGCCACGGAACGGCTGCAGGCCCCGGACCGGTTCACTTCCGGGGCCTGCGGTGCGGTACACGCGGAACGGGGCGTTGGCGGCGCCGCCGGGGGAGTCGGCCAGCGCGATTTCGGTCACCGGGACGCGGATGCCGTGTTCGGCGTCCGTGGCGAACGCCAGGGAGTGGGATTTCAGCGATTGTGTGGGGGCCGGGGGCTGATCATGGACCGACAGGCCCGGGACTGCGTCATTTTGGACAGGGCTGTGCTGTGTCAATTGCGTCTTCACGGAATGCTCACTTCCTTCGCCGGCATTACCCGGACAGGTTCAACGGTCGCAGGCTGCGTCAGCCCGATCTCAGCCCCTGCAAGGGCTCCCGTGTGGTCGTAGACGAAGCTACCACAGGCTCTCCGGAAGGCCGCCGCGTATGACGGCGCCCGGTCAGGCCGCGGTCTAGGCTTGAAGCCATGACCAGCATCATCGAGTTCAGCGGCCCCATCCTCACCGCGGCGGACCAGGAACACCGCGGGCTCTGGTCGGTGGACGGCCTGCTGACCTTCGACCGTCCGGCCGCCGCGCCCGGCCTCGTCCTGGACGGCTGGGTCATCCCCGGGCTGGTCGACGCGCACTGCCATATCGGTCTCGGCCCCGGCGGGGACGTCCCGGACGGGACAGCGGAGGCGCAGGCCCGGGCGGACCGCGACGCCGGGACCCTGCTCGTCCGCGACGCCGGCGCCGTCCATGACACCCGCTGGCTCCAGCGGCGCGCCGACATGCCCCGCATCATCCGCTCGGGCCGGCACATCGCGAGGACACGGCGGTACCTGCGGGGCTTCGCCGTCGAGGTGGAACCGGAGGGCCTGGTCGAAGCCGTGCGCAAACAGGCCCGCGCCGGGGACGGCTGGGTCAAGCTCGTCGGGGACTGGATCGACCGCGACGCCGGCGACCTCGCTGCCAGCTTCCCGGCCCGGACGCTGAAAGACGCCGTCGCTGCCGCCCACGACGAAGGCGCCCGCGTGACGGCACACTGCTTCGCGGAGGACACGCTCGATGACATGCTCGACGCCGGGATCGACTGCATCGAGCACGCCACCGGCCTGCTCCCGAGGCACCTGCCGCGTTTCGTCGAACAGGGCGTCCCGATCGTCCCCACCCTCATCAACATCGCCACGTTCCCGGACATCGCCGCGCAGGCTGCGGCCAAGTTCCCCCGGTACGCGGCGCACATGCGCGCGCTCTGGGAGCGCCGGGCGGAACGCGTGCTGGGCGCCTTCGAGGCCGGCGTCACGATCTACGCCGGGACGGACGCAGGCAGCGTAATCAAACACGGGCGCATCGTCGACGAGCTCCAGGCGCTGCACGCCGCCGGTCTCCCCGCCTCCGCGGCGCTCGACGCCGGCGCCTGGGCCGCCCGGAACTGGCTGGGGGCCGACGGGATCACGCACGGCGCCAGCGCCGACGTCCTGGTCTGCGCCGAGGACCCGCGCCGGAACCTGGCCACCCTGCAGACCCTCCGGCACATCGTCCTGCGCGGAGAACTGGCCCGCCGGAACCGCCCCGCCCCATTAGGAATAAATTGAAGCTTCAAGTAATTTAGCTCTATGAGGGTCATCGACGGTCGGTGGCCGCCGAAGCACCGGAGCGATCACATGACTGCAGAAACCAGCATCGAGGATCTTCTTCCCGCCGAACTCACCATGGGCACCGTGATGCTCAAGGTCGGCGACATGAAGCTCATGACGGACTACTACCAGCGGGCCCTGGGCCTCGACGTCGTGGCCGAGCAGGACGGCGGACTCTACCTCGGCCGCCGGCGGAAGCCGCTGGTCCACCTCGCCCCGGCGCCCGGGCTGAGCGTCCCGTCCCGCGGCGAGGCCGGACTCTTTCACACGGCCCTGCTGTTCGAGGACCAGCCCTCCCTCGCCGCCACCGTCGCCAGCGCGGCGCAGTACGAGCCGCAGTCCTTCAGCGGCAGCGCGGACCACCTGGTCAGCGAAGCCTTCTACTTCACCGATCCGGAGGGCAACGGCATCGAGCTCTACTGGGACCGTCCCCGCGACGCCTGGTCCTGGGACGGCAAGACCGTGGTGATGGACAGCCTGGCCCTGCCGCCGCAGCGCTACCTCGAGCAGTACCTCACCGAGGAATCCGTGACCGGTCAGCGCGAGGCCGAGGCCGGCGTCGGGCATGTCCACCTGCAGGTCGGCGACGTCCAGTCCGCGCAGGATTTCTACGTCGGAACGCTCGGGTTCGAAAAGACGGCGGGCTGGCACGGACAGGCGCTGTTCGTCTCGGCCGGCGGCTACCACCACCACATGGCCATGAACGTCTGGAACAGCCGCGGCGCCGGCCCCCGCCGCGACACCCTGGGCCTCGGCGAGGTGCTGATCGAAGTGCCGGCCGGAGACGACGTCGGAGCCCTCGCGGACCGCCTCAGGACCGCCGGGGTCCAGTCCCACCACACCGGCGCCGAACTGCGCTTCGAGGACCCGTGGCGCAACCGCATCCGCGTCGCCGTTCGCTGAGTGACCGCCGCCCCCGCCACTCCTGCGCAGGTTTCCAGCCTCGGGGACATGCCCCGCGCAGGCAGGGGTGACTGGACATGATGCCCGTATGTCCATCGGTCACGGTCAGGGGAGGGCATGTCCCGTCTGGGAGCCCGCCGGGCCGGAGCGGCTAGGCTGAAGTGACGCCACAAAACAGCGGCCCAGCGCCGCCGGACAGCTAAGGACGAGCTCCATGGGATTCACCGAAGTCTTTGTTTCCAAGCACGATGAAGCCCTCAAGCGTGCCGCCGCCCTCGACGGCGGGGCCGCGGCGGCCTCCGGGGCCGTCCGGATGACGGACATCACCGACTTCGAAGTCGAGCGCCTGGGCGACCTCGCCGGCACTGCCGTCCACGCCTCCGGCGCCGACTACGAGCTCGCCATGGTGGATGTCGCCAGCGACTCCCTGCTCGGCGTGCCGCCGGCGATGGTCCGCGCCCTGGCCGAGCTGCTCAGCTACGAGACCGAGGGCGAGGGCAACGTCCTGGACGACGTCGCCGAAAGCTGGGCTGCCGAAGAGGACATGCCCTTCGGCGCAGAGCAGGCCGCCCGCTACGTCCGGCAGCTCGCCGAACTGGCCGCCGAGGTCGACCCCGCCAGCAAGTCCGGCCTCTACGTCTGGACTTCCTGACCCGTGTCGGGCCCCAAATCGACCGGTTCCGGGTGTCAAGTCGAATTCCCGCCGCTGATCTGGCACAATAAACAGGTACTCGATCTGCGTGGCCCCTCTCTCCGCGTCCGGATCTTGTCCTTTTAGAACCCCCTAGTACGGCCCGCCCCACGGGTGCAGAACGCCGGGCTCGACCCCGTTTCAGAAACAGGAGTGACCACAAAAGTGGCCGTAAAGATTCGCCTTAAGCGCTTTGGCAAGATGCGCGCACCGTACTACCGCATCGTCGTCATGGACGCACGCTCCAAGCGTGACGGCCGTGCCATCGAAGAGATCGGCAAGTACCACCCGACCGAAGAGCCCTCGTACATCGAGGTCGACACGGACCGTGCCCAGTACTGGCTCGGCGTCGGCGCACAGCCGTCCGAGCAGGTTGCCGCGATCCTCAAGATCACCGGTGACTGGCAGAAGTTCAAGGGTCTCCCGGGCCAGGAGGGCACCTTGAAGACCAAGGCTCCCAAGGCTGCCTTCGTTACCCCGGAAAAGGGTTCCGTGATCATCCCGGAAGCCATCACCAAGAAGGCCAAGAAGGACGATGCAGCCGAGGCTCCCGCCGACGCCGCAGCAGAGACCACCGAGGCTGAGTAAATTGTTGGCAGAAGCGCTCGAG
Organism: Pseudarthrobacter ribosi; assembly: GCF_055412865.1. Classification (NCBI taxonomy): domain Bacteria; kingdom Bacillati; phylum Actinomycetota; class Actinomycetes; order Micrococcales; family Micrococcaceae; genus Pseudarthrobacter; species Pseudarthrobacter ribosi. The sequence continues at coordinate 65,750 of NZ_JBVAYZ010000017.1, forward strand.
CACCTCGTCCGCGGGATCGTTGACAGTCCTGACGATGTCAAGGTCAGTGCGAAGAACAACCGCCGCGGGGACACCCTCGAAGTGCGCGTTCATCAGGACGACCTCGGACGGGTGATCGGCCGCCAGGGCCGCACCGCACGCGCATTGCGCACTGTGGTGGCAGCACTGGCGGACGGCGAGCCGGTCAGGGTCGACGTCGTCGACACCGACCGCCGCCGGTAACGCTTCCAGCAACACTTGTCTTGAGTCCGGCCCCTTCACCAGATAATGGTGGAGGGGCCGGACTGTTTTCCCCCGCAGCCCCACCCACACACCAACCCCGAACAGAGGAACAGATGCAGCTTCAGGTGGCACGAATCGGCAAGCCCCACGGCATCCGCGGCGAAGTGACCGTCCAGGTGCTCACCGATGCGCCCGGCGACCGCTTCGTCCCGGGAACCCAGTTCGTGGTGGAGCCCGCCGCCGCGGGGCCGCTCACCATCCTCAGCGCCCGCTGGAACAAGGACATCCTGCTGCTCGCCTTCGAGGAGATCGAGACCCGCAACGAGGCGGAGACCGTCCGTGGAGCCAAGCTGTTCATCGAAACCGAGGAACTCGACGCCGATGACGACGACGAGGGCTGGTACGAGCACGAGCTCGAGGGCCTGGAGGTCCGCGTCGGTGACCAGCTGGTCGGCAAGGTTTCCGGCCTCCGCACCCTCCCGGTCCAGGACCTGCTCGTCGTCACCGCCACGGACGGCAAGGAAGTCCTGATTCCCTTCGTCGAGCAGATCGTCCCCGAGGTCAACGTCGGGGAAGGCTACATCCTGGTCACCCCGCCGCCGGGACTATTCGAAGTCAACGTCGAGGACGAGGCCAAGTCCGGGGATGAGCAGGCCGCGGATGTGCCGGCCGGGGACAGCACCGAAAGCCGCGCCGACACCGGGGACAAGGCCTAAATGAGGGTCGACGTCGTCAGCATCTTCCCCGAGTACCTGGCCCCGCTGGAACTGTCGCTGATTGGCAAGGCGCGCCAGGACGGCCTGCTGGAGCTGAACGTCCACGATCTCCGGGAATTCACCACGGACCGCCACCGGACCGTCGATGACACCCCGTACGGCGGCGGCGCCGGCATGGTCATGAAACCCGAGCCCTGGGCGCAGGCCCTGGCCGCCGTCGCGGCGGACCGCCCCAGCGATGCGGCTAAGCCGGTCCTGATTGTGCCGTCACCGGCGGGGGAGCGGTTCACCCAGGCCACCGCCCATGAACTCGCCGGGGAAGAGCGGCTGGTGTTTGCCTGCGGCCGCTACGAGGGTATCGATGAGCGCGTGATGGAATGGGCGGCCGGGCACTTCACGGTGCGGCCCATGAGCTTGGGCGACTACGTCCTCAACGGCGGCGAAGTGGCGGTGCTGGCGATGGTGGAGGCCATCGGCCGCCTACTGCCCGGCGTCGTGGGCAACCCCGAGTCCCTCGTCGAGGAGTCGCACTCGGACGGCCTGCTGGAGTACCCCGTCTACACCAAGCCCTCCAGCTGGCGGGACCGCGAGGTCCCCGCGGTACTGCTTAGCGGCAACCACGGCAAGATCGCCCAGTGGCGCCGGCACGAGCAGTACCGGCGCACCGCTGAACGCCGCCCGGACCTGCTGGAGCAGTTCGACGCCGCCAAGCTGCCCCGCGCGGACCGCACCGCCTTCGCGGACCTCGGCTACGACATCGTCGACGGCCATCTCTCGCGCCGCGCGGACGCCGACGGGGATTCCGCCTGACCGGATTGGCTGGACGGCCCCGGATGTGGCAAAATTAGTCCTTGTGCCTGCTGGGTGCGAACCTGCCACAGGGGGAGCGTCACCAACAGTGCGGCACCCCGGCCCCGCCAATTCCTGGCGGAGCCGGATTCACAAAATTTTCGGCGGGAATTTCCGGGCCGCAACTGCACCCGGGCTTCGCCGCCGTGACCCCACGTGAAGGACCTGTGGCGTTCACCAGGAGTGAATCAATGCATATCCTCGATTCTGTAGACGCAGCCTCGCTGCGCACCGATGTTCCCGTCTTCCGCGCGGGTGACACCCTCAAGGTTCACGTGAACATCATCGAAGGCAAGAACTCCCGCGTCCAGGTCTTCCAGGGCTTCGTCCTGGGCCGCCACGGCGACGGCCTGCGCGAAACCTTCACCATCCGCAAGGTCTCCTTCGGCGTTGGCGTGGAGCGTACCTTCCCGGTGCACTCCCCGATCATCGATAAGATCGAGCTCGTCTCCAAGGGTGACGTGCGCCGCGCGAAGCTGTACTACATGCGCGATCTGCGCGGCAAGGCTGCGAAGATCAAGGAAAAGCGCGACTTCCAGACCAAGAAGTAGTCCTTTCCGGCTTCAATCACAGCCTTCCACCGCAGGCTTCCACCGCGGGTCCACGGTCCGTGTCCGGCCAGCGCCGGAGCATCCGCAACAGCGCTGTTCAGTTGAGAAAAGCGTTAGAGGATACGGATCATGGAACACACAAAACGCCAGCCCAGGAAACTTGGCTGGCGTTTTGTGTTCCTGGCCGTCGTGCTGGCCGTGGTCATCAGCGGATTGATCCGCTCATTGTGGCTTGATGTCTTCTACATCCCCTCCGCTTCGATGGAGCCGATGTTCCGCGAGGGCGACAGGATCCTCGTCTCGCGCACCGACTTTCGCGCCGAGCCGGTGGGCCGGGGCGACGTGGTTGTCTTCGACGGCCGCGGCTCCTTCGCCCCGCTGGACAGCGGCAACGGTCCCGTCCTGGACTTTCTCGGCGGCGTCGGGCACTGGGTCGGACTCACCGGCGGCGACACCACCTACATCAAACGCGTCATCGGGCTCCCCGGTGACCACGTGGTCTGCTGCGACGCCGACGGCAGGCTCACAGTCAACGGCCAGCAAGTTGCGGAACCCTATCTCTTTGAGGGTGACGCCCCGAGCGAGCTGACATTCAGCGTGATCGTGCCCGCCGGACGGCTCTGGCTGATGGGGGACCACCGCGCACTCTCGGCCGATTCGCGCAGTCTCCTCGGCGCCCCCGGCGGAGGTATGGTGCCGCTGGAACGGGTGATCGGCAGACCGGTCCAGATCATCTGGCCGATTGATAGATTTACAGCAGTGGGACGGCCCGCGGAGGCCGCCACAACAACAGCGAAGAACGGACAGTAGATGCCCGAGACCGGACCCCGGACTCCAGATCCGCAGGGGCAGGACCAGCCCCGGGTTGCCTCCTCAGCGGTCCCCGCCGCGGAGCACCCGGCTGTGCCTGACGTCCGCGCGGATCGCGGGTCCGCGGACGGTCCGGCCCATGCGGGAACCGCGTCCAAGCGTGCGCGCCGGGCGGCGTCCCGGCAGCGGCACAGCCCGCTGTTCCTCTGGGCGAAGGAAGTGGCCACCGTGGTGCTGGTCGCCATCGTGCTGTCCTTCCTGATCAAAACCTTCCTGTTCCGGGCGTTCTACATCCCCTCGGAGTCCATGGTCAACACCCTGGACGTGAACGACCGTATCTTCGTGAACCTCCTGGTCCCGGAGCCGTTCGCCCTGGAGCACGGCGACGTCGTTGTGTTCAGGGACACCCAGGGCTGGCTGGTTCCCATGGCCGAGAAGGAAGCTGGTCCCTTCACCTGGGTCCAGGACGGGCTGACCTTCATCGGCCTGCTGCCGGATAACTCGGAGCAGCACCTCGTCAAGCGCGTCGTGGGCCTGCCGGGGGACCGGGTGGCCTGCTGCGATGCCGGCGGCAGGCTCATGGTCAACGGCACACCCGTGGACGAGCCCTACATCAACCCCGCCGAAGTGCCCCAGGTACGTGAATTCGACGTTGTGGTCCCCGAGGGGAAGATCTGGGTGATGGGTGACAACCGGAATCATTCCGCCGATTCGCGCGCCCATACGGACAGCAACGGCGGCTTCGTCGACATCGCCGACGTCGAGGGCAAGGCCGCGGTCATTGCCTGGCCGCTGAACCGCATCACCGCCCTCGACAACTACCCGGACGTCTTCCGCGACGTGCCCGACCCGGCCGGAAAGTAGCGGCTGACATCATGTCCGAGGCCCCCACGCTCGACTACGAACGGCGCTTCCGCAGCTCCGGCGCCCGGCTGCTTGCCGGCGTCGACGAGGTGGGCCGCGGCGCCCTGGCGGGGCCCGTTAGTGTGGGAATCGCCGTTGTGGACCTCCAGGGGCAGAAGCTGCTCGCCGATGTGCGCGACAGCAAGCTGCTCAAAGTGGCGGACCGCGAACGCCTGGTGCCGCTGGTCCGGAGCTGGAGTGTGGCCTCCGCCGTCGGGCATGCCTCCTCGAATGAGATCGACGCCCTCGGCATCATCGCCGCGCTCCGGCTCGCCGGAACCCGCGCCTGGCTTGCGGTACTCGCGGCCGGGGTGATCCCGGACGTCGTGCTGCTGGACGGCAGCCACAACTGGCTTTCGCCCGAAACCCAGCCGTCCCTGTTCGACGACGGCCCGGCGGAGCCCGGCTGCGACGCGCCGGTGCACACGCTGGTCAAGGCCGACATGCAATGCCTGAGCGTCGCCGCGGCGTCCATACTGGCCAAGGTGGAGCGCGACGGCATGATGCGCGAACTGCACCACGAATACCCCGCCTTCGGCTGGGACGAGAACAAGGGCTACGGCACGGCCACGCACAAGGAAGCGCTCCGCGCCGCCGGGCCCACGCCCTATCACCGCGTGAGCTGGCAGCTGCTCACGGACTGACGCCAGGACCGCTCCCGGCCCGACGTCAACGGCACCGGCGGTGGCGCGGGACGGACTGTGGCGCGCGGGGCTCGCCGGATGGTGCAAGATGGAACCATGAGTGCCGAGGACCTTGAAAACTATGAGACCGACATGGAGCTGCAGCTCTACCGCGAATACCGCGACGTTGTCGGGCTGTTCAGCTACGTGGTCGAGACCGAACGGCGTTTCTATCTGGCCAACCACGTTGACCTGCAGGCCCGCAGCGCCGACGGCGAGGTTTACTTCGACCTGACGCTGCAGGACGCCTGGGTCTGGGACGTCTACCGCTCCGCCCGTTTCGTCAAGAGCGTCCGCGTGATCACCTTCAAGGACGTCAACGTCGAAGAGCTTCCGCGCAGCGAGGAACTTGCCCTGCCCAAGGCCGGCGACCTCGGGAACTGACCCCGGGAACCCTAGGCCTGTTCGAGCTCCTGCAGAAACTCACCAATGCTGGTGTGCAGTTGCCGGAGACCGAGTGTTGTCATGCTGAGAGTGGCCGAATCCGCGTCCTTGCCGATGTCCCGAAAGCGAAGAACCATCTCCGGGCGGTCCTCCTCTGCCGGGACGTAGCTCACCTCGATGAAAATTGAGTTGACCTGATCCGGGAAGCCGGCCAGAGCCTTGAACTGCGAGGCCGAGGCCGCGAATTCAGGGTTGCCGGATGGCCATGAGTGATGCTCACAGTACGAGTACAGGCACCGCAGGGTGAGGCACTCGCCTCCGGCGCCATTGTGCTCATCGCACCACGGCTCACATGCTGACTTCGTGGTCATGTTCGTTCTCCTTGTCCTGGAACAACTGATGATGTTCGCCGGCGGCCAGGTAGGTGCCGGGCATTTGCAGGTTACGACCGGGCCGCGACAATTTGTGCCGGCCGGGTCGTCTTTCATCTCCAGGCGTCGACGGAGGTGGCACGCTCGACTCAGGCCCCGTCACGAGAAGCGCCTCACGCGACGCCGATAGCATTGCGCATTTTGCCGAGGGCGGAAGCACGGACGCGCTGGACCTTCGGGCGCGAGAGTCCGAGGCGGTGTCCGACTTCGGAGTCGGGGATCGGATCGTAATCGGAGAACCCGAAGGCGAGGCGGCAGACGTCCTCTTCCAGGTCGTCTACAGCGGCGAAGGCGGCTTCGACGAGGAGCATATCCTCGACGTCGTCGCAGTAGTCCCGGCCGCAGGCGGGGACGTCAAGTCGGTTGGGGTAATCGCTGGGGCCATCGGCGTCGTCGCCCGGGCCGTCGAGGGACTGAGTGCTGCGGACGGCCGTAAGGACGGAGCCGAAGGTCTCTGCGGTCATGCTGTACCGGGGAGCCAGCGCGGCGCCTTTGATGGGGTCGCCGTCGGCCTTGCGGAGGATTGAGTAGAAGCGCTTCAGGGTCCGCTCGGGCACGCTCATGGCAACCGGAGCGACGACAGCCGTACCCATGGAGTTAGCGACGTAGCCCTCGACGGTGGCGGCGAGCCTGGAGTGTGCGCCGTCCAGGTCGAAGGCGTAGAGAGCTTCCAGGAATCCCTCGACGGCGGCCATGCGGAGGTCTGCCCCGAGGCCGGACTTCCCGGGGCCGTCGGCCCAGGCGCCGCCGGCGTGACGGTACACGCCGGAGGCCTTGCGAAGTGCGTAGGCGTAGGCGTGAAGGAGCTGCAGCGTAGCCGCCTCGTCGCCGCGCTTGGCCGCGTGAATTGCCTCACGTTCCTTCATGAGGGGAAGCCTGCCGGTCGTCACGCGGCGGTCGAAGATGTCGGAGAGGGCCTTGTCGAAGTTCAACATTTCTCGTTTCCTGTTCTGGCGCGAGGCGCCTTATGCGACGGGCGCTCTGATGGTTGGCTTTACTGGAAAAGATACTTGCGCGAGGCGCCTCGCGTGTATAGAAAACTGAACGGTTACCGAGCCGTAACCTTCGGCGCTCGGTAACAGTTTCCATTTGACGGAGGGCGGGGCGGACAGGCTCCAGGCCTGCCGGCGGGCGGCCGGGCCCTCAACCGGAGCTCCCGCGATGCAGGTCGGCACGAGGCGCGACGGATGTTAGGGAAGGTTCCGAAGAGGAAGGGGCCGGCTCCGGCCCTAGTGCTCGCGCTGCTTCTGGCCTAGACTTGCGCCGAGGACTCAAGCAGTGGGGCGCCTCACGCAAGAAATATCGGTACGCCTGGGGGGTATCGCCGATGAGTGAAATGATAGGGCCGGAGCCGTCTCGCGAGTGCGGGGAGGATGACGATTCTTTGCTGGGGAAGGTTCCAGAAGGGTACGTCGTCCTCCCCATCCCCGAAGCTCCCGGCCACTGGATCGCCGTCTTCACGGACGGCTCCTATGTGAGGGACTGGGCACCGTCCTAGGGCCCGGGAGGCGGCTCCCCGGCGTCAGCGCGGTCTCGTCGGCATGAAGATCGTAGATGTTCCGGGGAGCGTGTTTCCAGGCAGTGATCCGCTGGACGAAGCCTCACGGGAGCCGAGCGAAAGTCTCGACGGTTGCAACCGCACAGCCACTGCCGGCGAACCCGCGAATTCCTCAACGAGGGCCACGCCAGACCCCTCCCGTGACCTGCTGCTTCTCAACGCCGCCCAGGTCGGGCCGCATGGGGGAGTAGGCGGGCCGGGTAACGCGGGGGCCAGGAGTAGAGGCTCCCGGCTTCGAGGCCGCGGCCTGAGCGGGAAAGGCGACGACGCCGAGAACCTCGGCAATCTTCGCCGAGCGGCGGGCGCCCATATGGGGAAGGATTTCCCGCATGATTTCGGCGGCCCGGGGGCCGGAGATTTCGGAGTGCCAAGTGGCCTTGACCGGCGCGGGGTGAAGGGACAAGCGGAGTGTCGTCTCCATGAGGGACGCCGCACGCCCGACCACGTCGCGGTCGGTCATTGCAAGGCGGATACGGGGGTACTTGCCGCGATGGGCGTCGAAGGTGCCTTCACCTTCCAGGAGCCCTGCCAGCCAGAGGATGTCGTCTGGGTCGCCGTGGATCATGTCGCAGGGCTCCTTCTGAGCAATAGCCAATTGTCGGGATGCCGAAGGCATCGGCGAGACAGGAGATTATTAGTCCTCCCTTGCGCGAGGCGTTCTACGCTTCGGCCCGTAGCAGGGTGGATGCCGGCCTTTTTCGTCGTGGGCGGAGGGGGCCGGTGCCGGCAGGCCTCTATGTCGTTGAGATGGACAAAGAGGAAGGGGGCCAGGGAGGGTCTGTCTGCTCAGTCAGGGGGGCCGGAGAGTTGATGGTGGCAAAGGGACGCAAATCACGTTCGATGCGTCGCTCCGTCCTTCAAAAGCCTACCTTCGCCGGCGCTCCGCCTCGTCTGCGACGAGGCTGGCGCGTTCACACATATCGCGAAGGGCCACGGCGATCCGCTTGCGGTCCTTCGCGGCGAGGTCATCCATGGCAATCCGGCGGATGAACGTCCCAACCAGGGCGGCGGCAGACTCGACGACCTCGGGGTCGGAGATCGGTGCTCCGGCGCCGAAGAGGGCAAGAGTTTCGCTGTTGCGCTCGCGCTTCTCGACGGACCGCTCGCGGGGGCTCGCCGAGCGGAGACCGAGCTCTTCCAGGGCGTCGTCATCCAGGCGATCGCGAAGGACGTTTCCGGTGTGATAGCGAATGGCCGCCTGGATCGTCGAGAGGTCGCCGCCGGGGACGTTCGCCTGACTCATGACCTCGCGGACCCAACTGCGGTAAGCATAGGTCCGGCCCAGCCAGTCTGGAGTTCCCTCGCGGGTGAAGAAGTGCTCGCGCGCCGATATGAAGGCGCGGGCGGTCTCGCGGAGTGTCTCGGTCCGCTCGTTGTCTGCGACCGTGTAATAGCGCCGCAGCGAGCTCACAGCTTGGCTCTGCAAGTCGTTTAGGGCGAGAGTCGAATTCATGTACCCACGGTAAACCGAGCGAGGCGTCTTACGCTAGTCGTCAAGCAACGAAAAAATGACACCGTCAGATTCCACGGAGTCGCGTTCGCGGTGTCCGGTCGGACGATCCCGGTCCGCGCGATAGTGCCGTGACCCTGCCTCGGCGTCGTTGATCAGGCACGTGCCGTGGATGACTAGCATTGCTGATCTGGGGCGGTTGTGCGGATCGCAGCCTCGATAAATGCGGAGCGGGTCGATGATGCCGCGTCCCGTGCCAACTTCCGGAAGTTACCCACATAGGCCCGTCAGCTCCTGTGCCGTTGCCCCGTTCGGGAACACGCTGGTTCCATGAGAGCAAAGGACGTGCTGGGCCGGCGCGGGGAGGAACTCGCGGCCGGATATCTCAAGGCCCAGGGCATGCGGATCGTGGACCGCAACTGGCGCTGCCCCGAGGGCGAGATCGACATTGTCGCGCTCGACGGCGACACGCTGGTCATCGCCGAAGTGAAAACGCGCAGGTCCCTCGCGTACGGGCATCCGTTCGAGGCCGTCGGTGTGGACAAGCTGGCCCGGCTTCACCGGCTGGCCTCCGCGTGGTGCCGCGACCATGAACTCCGGATGCCGCTGCGCCGGGTCGATGTGATCGCCGTGCTCGACGACGGGGTCGGCGTCCCCGCCGTGGAGCACCTCAAAGGGGTGGGGTAGGTGGCACTCGGCCGGACCTACGCGGTAGCCCTCGTCGGCCTGAACGGCTACATCGTCGAAGTGGAGGCCGACATCGGCCAGACGCTGCCGGCGTTCATCATTCTGGGACTTCCCGATGCTTCGCTCAACGAGGCCAAGGAACGGATCCGCTCGGCCGCCCAGAACTCGGGGATACCGCTCAGTCGCCGGAAGATCACGGCCAACCTCATCCCGGCGTCGTTGCCCAAGCGCGGCTCCGGCTTCGACCTGGCCATCGCCATGGCCGCGCTGCTGGCCTCCAACGATGTCCGGTCCACCGGCCGGACAGTCTTCATCGCCGAACTGGGCCTGGACGGCAGGCTGCGGCCGGTCCGCGGCGTCCTCCCCGCCGTCATGGCCGCGGTACGGGCAGGCTACGCCGACGTCGTCGTGGCGCAGGCCAACGCCGCCGAAGCCGCACTCGTGCCCGGCGCCCGCGTGCAGGGCTACACCACTCTGGCCCGCCTGGCCTTCGATTTCGGCGCCGATCCGCGGGATCTGGCCCTCGAATTCGACCCCGCCCCCGACCCGGGCGAACCGGAGGACGGAGCTGAGACGTTGCCCTATTCGCCGCCGGACATGCGCGACGTCTCCGGGCAGGGGGACGCCCGGCGGGCGCTGGAAGTCGCCGCCGCCGGCGCCCACCACCTGCTGCTGACAGGCCCTCCGGGCGCGGGCAAAACGATGCTGGCCGAACGGCTGCCCGGGCTCCTGCCGGACCTCGGCGACGCCGAGGCCATGGAAGTGACGGCCATCCATTCGCTCTGCTCGCTGACCTCAGCCTCACTTCAGCTCGTGCGCAGGCCCCCGTACGAGAACCCGCATCACACCGCCACCGCCGCGGCCATCATCGGAGGGGGCTCAGGGCTGCCGAGGCCCGGGGCCGCATCCCGGGCCCACCGCGGGGTGCTGTTCCTCGACGAGGCCCCGGAATACGAGCGGAGGGTCCTGGATGCCCTCCGGCAGCCGCTGGAGAGCGGGGAGCTCGTGCTGCACCGTGCGGCAGGAACAGCGGCGTACCCTGCCCGCTTCCAGCTCGTGCTCGCGGCCAACCCGTGCCCCTGTGGCAAGGCCACGGGCAAGGGCGTCGACTGCATCTGCACCCCGACAATGCGCCGGCGGTATCTGGCCCGCCTGTCCGGGCCGCTGCTGGACAGGGTCGATATCCAGCTGCAGGTTGAGCGGGTGTCGCTGGCCGACTTTGGCGTGCGCGGGGCCGAGGAGGACACCGCCACCATCGCGGCGCGCGTCCACGCTGCACGGCAGCGCCAGCTCAAGCGGCTGCTTCCCTTCGGTATGGAAACCAACGCCCAGGTCCCGGGGCGTGTCCTGCGGGGCGCCCTGCGGCTCGGCGCCCCCACCACCCGGATCCTGGACCACGCCATGGAACGCGGCGCGCTGACGGCCCGCGGCTACGACCGCGTCCTGCGCCTGGCGTGGACCCTGGCGGACTTGGCCCTGCGGGGCGTCCCGGAGCCGGACGATATCGGACTGGCCCTCAATCTCCGGCAGGCAGCCGTCGCCGCCTAGCAGAACGTTCCGCCGACGCCGCCGCAGGAGCGCGGCGCCATCACTGACCGCCAGCCTGCGAAAGGACCACCATGACAGAGAGCGAACGGACGGCCCGCGCGGCGCTGTCCCGGCTGTTTGAGCCGCAGGACGCTGCAGGCCTCGCACTCGTACGCATCGCCGGGGCGGAGGACGCGCTGAAGATCGCCACCGGTCAGCTGGCCGCCGGAGCCGAGCTGGAGCAGGAGATCTTCCGGTTGCTGGACGAGAACAGCTCGGGCAGCGGCTGGACGGGCCTGGCGACAGCCCGGCAGCGCTGGGCACCGCGGGTCCCTGATCTGGCACCGGCACGGGACCTCGCCACAATGCAGCGGCTCGGCGGTCGCCTGATTATCCCGTCCGACGAACTATGGCCCCGACAGCTGGCGGACCTCGGACTCCAGGAACCGATCTGTCTGTGGTGGCGCGGCATCGAACAGCAGCTGCCGGCGACCGCCAGGTCCGTCGCGCTGGTAGGTTCCAGGGACAGCACCTCCTATGGCGCCTCCGTCACTGGCGACCTCGCATATTCGCTGGCACAGCGGGGTTTCACCATCATCTCGGGCGGCGCCTATGGGATCGATGCGCACGCGCACCGGGCAGCCCTCGCCGGCGGCTCGTCCGGCAGCATGCCCACCATCGCCGTGATGGCTGGGGGAGTGGACCGTTTCTACCCCTCCGGGAACGAGGAGCTGCTGCGGACCGTCGCGAACCAGGGCGCGGTCCTGGCCGAGGTCCCGCCGGGTTCCGCGCCGACGCGGTACAGGTTCCTGCAGCGCAACCGGCTGATCGCCGCGCTGGCATCCGTCACCGTCGTCGTGGAGGCGAGATGGAGATCCGGTGCGCTCAACACCGCGCACCACGCGGAAACCCTGGGCAGGGCCGTCTGCGCTGTGCCCGGGTCGGTGCACAGCGCCAATTCCGCCGGTTGCCACCGGCTGCTCCGGGAAGGCGGGGCGGTCTGCGTCACTGATGCGGCGGAGATTGCGGAGCTTGCCTCGCCCAGCGGCGAAGCGCTGCCCGAGGCCAGGACCGGCCGGGCGGCAGTGCAGGACGGGCTGACCCTGGAGGACCTCATTCTGCTGGATGCGCTGCCGCTGCGCTCCACCACCTCGGTGGAAAAGCTCACCGTTGTCGCGGGACTGAGCGCGGATTCGGTGCGGGCGGGCCTGGGCCGGCTCGGGCTGCTGGGTCTGGCCGAATCGCACCGCGGCGGCTGGAAGCGGTCTGGTACGGCAGGCTGATCGGCCGCCGGCGTCCGGCGGAGGCCGGCAGCGGCGCGTCCCATGCCGGCACCGGACCGCGGCACGCCGTCGGGCTCCTTGATCACCGGACGATTCCTGCGAGAGTGAGGGGGTGACACAACAGATCCCCGCCGCCCTCGCCACGGCCGCCCAGGGTTTCGGCCGCTATCTGGAAGCCGAACGGGGGCGTTCGACCCACACGGTGCGCGCTTACCTCTCTGACGTCGGGAGCCTCCTGGTGCACGCGGCCTCCGAAGGGGTGGAAGACCTCCCCGGGCTGGAACTCGGCACCCTGCGGCGCTGGCTCGGCTCGCAGAGCGAAGCCGGGATGTCCCGCGCCACGCTGGCCCGCCGCTCGGCCACCGCCAGGGCATTCACGGCCTGGGCCATCCGCGAGGAACTGATCGACACGGACCCGGCACTGCGGCTGAAGGCGCCGAAGCGGGAGAAATCCCTGCCCGGCGTGCTCCATCAGCAGCAGGTCCTCCGGCTCGTCGAAGGCACGGAATCCGCGGCCGCCGAGGGCGGTCCGCTGCCGCTGCGGGACCGTGCCATGGTGGAACTGCTGTACGCCACCGGGATCCGGGTCGGCGAGCTGGCCGGTCTCGACGTGGACGACCTCGATCCTGACCGCAGGACCCTGCGGGTGCTCGGCAAGGGCAACAAGGAACGCACGGTGCCTTACGGCCTGCCCGCTGTGCTCGCCGTCGACGACTGGCTGCGCCGGGGCCGGCCCGCACTCGCCACAGACACCTCCGGCCCGGCACTCTTCCTCGGTGTCCGCGGCAAACGCGTGGACCAACGGCAGGTCCGCAGCGTCGTCCACGATCTGTTGGAAGCCCTGGGGGACACCGCCGCCACCGGTCCGCACGCCCTGCGGCACTCCGCAGCCACGCACCTGCTCGACGGCGGCGCCGACCTCCGGGCGGTGCAGGAAATCCTGGGCCACAGCAGTCTGGCCACGACCCAGATCTATACCCATGTCTCCGTCGAGAGGCTCCGGCAGAGCTACCAGCAGGCCCATCCCCGGGCCTGAGCCCGGCGGTTCGGGCCGGGCCTGCCGGCGGAATGGCCCCATACGGCACGCGGCGCGGCGCGCCGGGGAAGACGCGCCGAATCACACTGGCGTAATGCGGAGGCGTACGGCAGAATAGGAGTCACGCCCGGCAACTTTCAAGTGTTGCTTGAAGCTCTTGAGCATCAAGTTCCACCGAGGAACCGGGCAATAGCTTAATAGTCTGGCTAGGACCACCCGTCTCACGGCGGACCCGCGCAACAGACAGACATCCAGGCAGAGGTCGTTGGGGAAGACGTACCTACAGCTATGGAGGATGGAATGTCTGTTGCACTGACCCGCGGTGTGTTGTTCGTTCACTCGGCCCCAACTGCCCTGTGCCCCCACGTTGAGTGGGCCATAGGTTCTGTTGTGGACAAGCGGACTGACCTTGAGTGGACTGCTCAGCCAGCTGCGCCCGGAATGTTCCGGGCCGAGCTGTCGTGGACCGGAATCCCGGGCACGGGGGCTCAATTGGCTTCTGCCCTGCGAGGCTGGGCACACCTGCGCTATGAGGTCACGGAAGAGCCCAGCCAGGGCGTGGATGGTGGCCGCTGGTCGCACACGCCGGAGCTGGGTATTTTCCACGCCGCCACGGACGTGCACGGCAACATCATGGTCTCCGAGGACCGCATCCGCTACGCCTACGAATCCGGCGCCGGCGACCCCTCCGCGGTCTACCATGAGCTCTCCCTGGCCCTCGGCGAGGCCTGGGATGAGGAACTGGAGCCCTTCCGGCATGCCGCCGAGGGCGCACCCGTGCGCTGGCTCCACCAGGTCGGCTAAAACACCAGACCGGAAGTACACGAAGGCGGGCGCACCGCCAGGTCCCGCCGCAGACACTCCATAGCAGCCCCAAACGATGGCGGCAATGTTCACAAAGAACATTGCCGCCATCTGTCGTCCCGGCGTGCCGAGGGCAGTCGAAGCTAGATGCTCCGCACCGCGATCACGGCGTTGTGGCCGCCGAAGCCGAAGGAGTTGCTCAGCGCAGCGATGCTGCCGGACGGCAGGTCACGGGCTGTCGTGACGACGTCGAGCGGGATCTCCGGATCCTGATTCTCGAGGTTGATGGTCACCGGCGCCTTGCGGTCGTAGATGGCCATGACGGTCAGCACGGCTTCCACCGCACCGGAGGCGCCCAGCAGGTGCCCCATCTGCGACTTGGTGGCCGAGACCGCGATGCTGTCCAGCTGTTTGCCCAGGGCGGCCTTCAGGGCCGCGTACTCGGGCTTGTCGCCGACCGGGGTGGAGGTGGCGTGCGCGTTGACGTGCACCACGTCCTCCGGCTGGATCCGGCCGTCGAACATGGCAGCCTTCAGCGCCCGGGTGGCGCCCAGGCCCTGCGGGTCCGGGGCGGTGATGTGGTAGGCGTCGGCGGTGACCGACGTGCCGGCCAATTCGGCGTAGATCCGGGCGCCGCGGGCCAGGGCATGCTCCTCGGCCTCCAGCACCAGGGCGCCGGCGCCTTCGCCCATGACAAAACCGTCGCGGCCAAGGTCGTAGGGGCGCGAGGCGTGCTCGGGATCGTCGTTGCGGCGCGAGAGTGCCTGCATGGAGGCGAACGCGGCGATCGGCATCGGGTGGATGGCGGCTTCGGCGCCGCCACAGACGACGACGTCGGCCTTGCCGGAACGGATCAGGTCCAGGCCCATGTGAACGGCCTCGGTGCCGGACGCGCAGGCGGAGACGGGGGTGTGGGCACCGGCGCGGGCGCCCAGGTCAAGGCTGACGGCCGCAGCCGGGCCGTTGGGCATCAGCATGGGCACGGTCATGGGCAGGACTCGGCGGGGGCCCTTTTCGCGCAGGGTGTCCCAGGCGTCCAGCAGGGTCCAGACGCCGCCGATGCCGGTGGCGAAGGCCACGGCCAGGCGGTCGTGGTCAACCTCGGTGATTCCGGCGTCGGCCCAGGCCTCGCGGGAGGCGACAACGGCGAACTGCGTGGACGGGTCCATGCGCTTGGCCTCGACCCGGCTCAGGACCTCGGTCGCCGGGTTGGAAGCGCGGGCGGCAAAGTGGACGGGCAGCTCGTACTTGGCCACCCAGTCGTCCTCGAGCGTATGCGCTCCGGAGACGCCCTTCAGCGCGTTCTTCCACATTGTGGGGACATCGCCGCCGATGGGTGTGGTGGCACCCAGACCGGTAATGACTACTTTGCGTGCCATGGGATCACTCTCTGTCGGTGCGCCTGCCGTATCCGGGACTTGCGAACGGTTGCCGGGGCCTGCGTTTGAAAAAAAATATTGGGTGTTGCACTGGATGGTGCTGCACAAGGCGCGGTCCGGGGGTGCAGTTGCGCCCCCGGACCGGCCGGGGCCGAAATTAAGCCTGTGCGTTGGAAATGAAGCTGACGGCGTCGCCGACGGTCTTGAGGTTCTTGACCTCTTCGTCCGGAATGCGCACGCCGAACTTCTCTTCGGCGTTGACGACGATCGTCATCATCGAGATGGAGTCGATGTCCAGGTCCTCGGTGAAGGACTTGTCCATTTCGACAGCCTCGGTGGCCAGGCCGGTCTCTTCGTTGACGATTTCAGCCAGGCCGGCCAGGATCTCTTCGTTGCTAGCCATGATGGCTCCTTTTCTTGTTATTGCCGTGGGCTGCCGGGGTGCCGGCAGCTTCGGGCGGAAATGGTTCAAACCGAGGGTTCGGTTTGTTGTGGGGTTTGAAGATTGGGGAAAGACAGGGAAGACACGGGCGCCTATGGAAGCACGATCACTTGGGCACCGAAAACCAGTCCGGCGCCGAAGCCGATCTGCAGTGCAAGCCCGCCGCTGAGCTGCGGGTTTTCCTGCAGCAGGCGGTGGGTGGCAAGGGGGATGGACGCTGCGGAGGTGTTGCCGGCGTCGGCGATGTCCCGGGCGATGATGACGGTCTCGGGCAGTTTCAGCTTCTTGGCCATCTCGTCGATGATCCGCATGTTCGCCTGGTGCGGGATGAAGGCCGCGAGGTCATCTGCGCTGATGCCGGCGGCGTCCAGCGCCTGCTGGGCCACCTTGGCCATCTCCCAGACTGCCCAGCGGAACACCGTCTGGCCGTCCTGGCGCAGTGTCGGCCAAACAGCCGCGCCGGTGACGGCGGCTTCTTCGGCGCTCAGGGCACTGCCCTGCTTGCCCGCCGTGGCGAGCTCGCGGAGGTCCAGCATGGAGCCGGTCATGCCGATCGCGTCCCACTTGCTGCCATCCGAGCCCCACACCGACGGGCCGATCCCCGGAGTGTCGGAGGGGCCGATCACCACGGCGCCCGCGCCGTCGCCGAGGAGGAAGGAGATGGTGCGCTCGGTGTTGTCGATGACGTCCGAAAGCTTTTCCGCACCGACCACGAGGACGTAGTCGGCCGCGCCTGAGCGGACCAGCGCGTCGGCCTGGGCGATGCCGTAGCAGTACCCGGCGCACGCGGCGGAGATGTCAAAGGCCGGCGCCGGCGTTGCGCCGAGGCGGTCGGCGAGGCTCGCGGCGGCGGACGGCGTCGCGTAAGGGTGCGTGACGGTGGAGACAATGACGGCGCCGAGCTGGGAGGCCTCAATGCCGGCCTTCTGCAGGGCCTCGCGGGCAGCGCCCTCGGCCATGTCGATCACGCTGATGTCGGCGGGGGCGCGGTGCCGGGTGACGATGCCGGTGCGCTGGCGGATCCACTCGTCGGAGGAGTCGATCCACTGGCAGACGTCATCGTTGGTGACGATCACGTCGGGCCGGTATGCGCCGACGCCCATGATGCGGGTGTTCTCGTGCAGGGGGGCCTGCTTCAACGTGGGCACGCTCATGCCTGTCCTTCCAGTTCTGCGAATAGGGCCAGGGCGGCGGACAGGTCATCCGGGGTCTTGACGGTCACGGTCTTTACACCCGGCATGCCGCGCTTGGCGAGTCCGGCAAGCGTCCCGGCCGGAGCCAGTTCAATCACGCCGGTCACGCCGCGCTTGACGAGCGATTCCATGCAGAGGTCCCAGCGGACCGGGCGGGACACCTGGGCGATCAGGCTTTCGACGGCGGCGGCGCCATCGGTGACTTCCGCGCCGTCGAAGTTGGACAGCAGGGGGACCTGCGGATTCCGCGGGTGCAGCGTGGGCCGGAGGGCCTGCAGCGCCGCGACGGCGGGGGACATGTGCTGGGTGTGGAATGCGCCGGCGACCTTCAGCGGGATGACCCGCGCCTTGGCCGGAGGGTTCTCCGCGAGGGCCTTGAGCTGCTCCAGGGTCCCTGCCGCGACGGTCTGGCCGGGGCCGTTGACGTTGGCTGCCGTGGCACCGCAGGCCTCGATCGCGGCCAGGACCTCGGCCGGGTCGCCGCCGACTACGGCGCTCATCCCGGTCGGTGTGGCCGCAGCGGCAGCCGCCATGCTGTTGGCGCGTTCGCGGACGAACGTCATGGCATCGGTTTCAGTCAGTACACCGGCCAGGGCGGAGGCCGTGATTTCGCCGACGGAGTGGCCGGCGAGGATGACCGGCAGGGTACCGAGTTCGACGTCGAAGAGGGATGTCGCGGCCACCAGCCCGGCTGCCACGATCAGCGGCTGCGCAACCGCGGTGTCCTTGATGGTCTCCTCATCGGAGGTAGTTCCGTGGGCGGTGAGATCGATGCCTGCGATTTCGCTGAGGGAGGCCAGATGGCCTGCGACGGGAGGCAGCTCCAGCCAGGGGGCGAGAAAACCAGGGGTCTGGGAGCCCTGTCCAGGGCAGACGATTGCAAGCACGTATCCAGCTTTCCAAACTACGGCGAGATTATCGGTGCATTGATGCACCAAGCTCACAGGGTCACTTTGTAGGAAGTCTACAACTTCTCAGGGGCTATTCCGCGAAGGCTGACGTTCCGTGGCGGGCTTGGGCGGGGCCGCGAGACGGCCGACAACGAGGGCCGTCTGGAGCACAAAGGCCTCCCGCGGCAGCAGCGGATCCCAGCCCGTGACGTCACAGACGCGCTTGAGCCGGTAGCGCACGGTGTTGGCGTGGACGAAGAGTTCGCGGGCCGTGGCCTCGAGCGAATGGCCCAGTTCGAGGTAGGTGCCGAGGGTCTCCACCAGGCCGTTCGAGGCTGCGAGCAGGGGCCGGTAGATGTTCTTGACTAGGGAGCGCCGGGCGGCGTCGTCACCGGAGATGACACGCTCCGGCAGGAGGTCATCGGCCGCGACCGGGCGCGGCGCGGCGGGCCAGGCGCGGGCGGCGGTCAGCCCGGCGAACGCGGACTGCGCGGAGCCGCTGGCCTCCAGCAGTGAACCCGCTTCGGCGCCGTAGACTACCGGGCCCGGGGCGAAGAGCTCGGCAAGCTTCAGGTAGGCGGTTTCGCGGTCGTGGACCCCGCCGAGGATAAGGATGAGCCGGTCGCCCTGGATGCCGACCAGGGCGTCTTCGGCGAACCGCCCGGCCGTGCGGCGCAGTTCGCTAACGTAGCTTGCGTTCGGTTCCGGCGGAGAATTGCCGACCATAACGGTGAAGCGCTCCTGCGCCTTCCAGCCCAGGGCGGCAATCCGGGACCGCAGGGCATCGGTGTTTTCGCCGCGCAGGATGGCGTCCACAATGAGCGCCTCCAGCCGGGTGTCCCACGAACCGCGGGTTTCGGCAGCACGGGCGTAGACGTCGGCGGCGGCGAACGCCACCTCCCGGGAGTACCGCAGCACGGCCTCGCGCAATGCGCCCTGGTCCGCCTCCGGCGCGATCACGGGCACCTGGTCCTCCACCACTTCCACGACGATCCGGATCAGCTGGAGGGCCTTCTGCAGGCTGATGGAGCGGGTGAGCTCGGTCGGGGCCGTGCCGAAAACGTCGGACAGGATCCACGACGGCGAGCTGGGGCGCTCGTACCAGGTAACGAAGGCGGCGATGCCGTTCTGCGCCACCATGCCCAGGGCCGAGCGCTCGTCGGAGTTCAGCCGGCTGTACCACGGCAGGGATTTCTCGAGCTGGCGCAGAGTCGTCGTGGAGAGCTGGCCGACGCTCGCCCGGAGTTTCTTGAGCGTCTCAACCTTCTCCGGAGGCATCGCCCTCGACGTGGGCTTGCGTTTTGCGGGAGTGGTGATCGGCTCGGCCATGCTTCGAGCATACGGGCCCTGCCGCCCAAGCTCCATTTGTGCAAAGGCTACAAGGCGCCTTGTGCTGGATCACAGTGCTGGATCACAGCGCGGCCCGGAGGGCTGACCGGTGTCCGGCGCCGGACACCGGTCCCGGCGATTAAACGCCGACGGCGGCCCCCGCCTTTCGGTGGGGGCCGCCGTCGTATCCGCCGGGATGACTCTAGGAGTCGCCGCCCGCGTTGCCGGTGGTGCCGGCGTTGACGTTGTGCAGGCGGTACTTCTCGATCGCCTGGGCCGGAGCCTGGGCATCCACCTCGCCGCGGCGGGCCAGCATCTGCAGCGAACGGACAACCACGGAGTGGATGTCGTTCTTGAAGAAGCGGCGCGCTGCGGCGCGGGTGTCGGAGAAGCCGAAGCCGTCCGCGCCGAGCGAGGCGAACTCGTTCGGCAGGAACTGGCGGATCTGGTCCGGGACCGCCTTCATGTAGTCGGTGACGGCCACGATCGGGCCGGTCGCGCCGGCGAGCTGTTCGGTGACGAACGGGACGCGGGCGGGCTGGCCGGGGTTGAGGAACGCCTCTTCCTCGGCGGCCATGGCGTCGCGGCGCAGCTCGGTCCAGGACGTCACGGACCAGACGTCGGCGGAGACGCCCCAGTCCTCGGCGAGGACCCGCTGGGCCTCCAGGGCCCAGGGCACGGACACACCGGAGGCCAGGATCTGCGTGCGCGGGCCGTCAATCTTGGCCGGCGCCAGCAGGTAGATGCCCTTGATGATGCCCTCGACGTCGAGTTCCGCCGGTGCTGGCGGCTGGGAGATCGGCTCGTTGTAGACGGTGATGTAGTACATCACGTTCCGCGACGGGTCGTTGTCCGCCAGGCCCGGACCATACATGCGGTTGAGGCCGTCGCGCATGATGACGCCGATCTCATAGCCGTAGGCCGGGTCGTAGGTGACGACGGCCGGGTTGGTTGCGGCCAGGATCGGGGAGTGCCCGTCCGCGTGCTGCAGGCCCTCGCCGGTCAGGGTGGTGCGGCCGGCGGTGGCGCCGATGATGAACCCGCGGGTCATCTGGTCCGCGGCGGCCCAGAAGGAATCTCCGGTGCGCTGGAAGCCGAACATCGAGTAGAAGACGTAGATCGGGATCAGCGGTTCGCCGTGCGTGGAGTAGGACGTGCCCGCGGCGGTGAAGGCTGCCACCGAACCGGCCTCGTTAATCCCGGCGTGCACGATCTGGCCGGAGATGGACTCCTTGTAGGCCAGGACGAGCTCCCGGTCCACGGACAGGTAGTTCTGACCGTTCGGGTTGTAGATCTTGGCCGTCGGGAAGAACGCGTCCATGCCGAAGGTGCGGGCCTCATCCGGGATGATCGGAACGATCCGCTGGCCGAATTCCTTGTCCCGCATGAGGTCCTTGAGCAGGCGGACGAAGGCCATGGTGGTGGCCGCCAGCTGCTTGCCGGAGCCGCGGTTCGCGACTTCGTAGACCTTGTCGCCCGGCAGGGTGACGTCGGTGTGCTTGGCGCGGCGTTCGGGGACGAATCCGCCGAGGGCGCGGCGGCGTTCCATGAGGTACTGGATCTCGGGGGAGTCCATGCCGGGGTGGTAGTACGGGGGCCGGTAGAGGTCCGCTTCGAGCTGGTCGTCGGTGATGGGGATGCGCAGGTGGTCGCGGAAGGCCTTCAGGTCCGCGAGGGTGAGCTTCTTCATCTGGTGTGTGGCGTTGCGGCCCTCGAAGTGCGTGCCCAGGCCGTAGCCCTTGACCGTGTGGGCCAGGATGACGGTGGGTTTGCCCGTGAACTCGGTCGCGGCCTTGTACGCGGCGTAGACCTTGTTGTAGTCGTGGCCGCCGCGCTTGAGGTTCCAGATCTGGTCATCGGTCAGGTCCTGGACCATTTCCTTGGTCTGCGGGGTCTGCCCGAAGAAGTGCTCGCGGACAAACGCGCCGGACTCGGCCTTGTAGGTCTGGTAGTCCCCGTCGACGG